>CAZTNL010000245.1:0-5406 GCA_964614885.1 uncultured Calditrichaceae bacterium
GCCTGGCTGAAGGCACCCGCGCGCAGTCTCACCAGATAGACGCCGCTGGCTACTGATTTTCCAGCGTCATTTTTCCCGTTCCATACGGCGGCATGTTCTCCGGCAGTCTGGGCCCCGATGACGAGCGTGCGGATCCTGCTGCCGCGCAGATTGTAAACCGCAAGCTCTACATCGTTTCGTCCGCCGAGTGTGTAGCGGATCGTCGTGCTCGGGTTGAAGGGATTCGGGTAGTTGGCTTCGAGGCGATAGCTCGCCGGCAGCGGGTCGCCGGCCGTTTCCACACTCACCGGCGTGTTGACGGCAAAGGTGTCTGGCCCGGTCGTCGCAAAACTGTTGGTTGCACCGGTTCCCGGCGGTGAGATGAAGAAGATGTGCTCGTTGGCGTTTTCCATGAAAATGAAGTTGCCGGCCGCGTCCAGGTCGAAGGTGGCGCGGAAGCTGATGTTGTTGTCGCTGATGGTCGGGTAGAGCGTCGCTTCGGTGATGATTCGCACGGTGTCAGGGAAGAAGGAGTTGATGTCGTCGACTCGCCAGATGCCGTCCTGGTTGTTGCCGCCACCGGCTCTGGTGCAGTAGTAAAGAATGTCATCCGACGCCGATCCGGGATCGCTGCCATGGTCGAGCACGAGATCGTTGGCGATGAAAGTCTTGGTCTCGTCGAGGAACCACTCAGCATCGTCGTCGGCGAGCGGAAGCGTGCGCGTCCCCGAGATGTCGTACTTGCGCAGACCCTTGGCGCCATCCTCAACCGCCTGATTTCGCAGCGTCGCGTAGAGGAAGCCGTCGTCGTCCAGAATAATCTGGTTGGCACGGAAGTTGGAGAATTGCGCCAACACTTCGAGGCTGCTGGCAGCCACGGTGTCGGCGGTGCCGATAACGGCGCGGAGAATCTGCGTCCGCGTGGAAACGTAAACGGTCAGGTTTGCTCCTTCACCTTCAACATGCAGCCCTTTGGGTGCGTCCAGTCCGTCGATGATGACTTTCGCGCTGTAATCGCGGTCGATGCGCATGACTTTCCCCAGATCGATCAGAGAAACGTAGCGACGGCCCACATAGTCGGCAGTTACAAAGAACGGCGCCATCGTGCCGTAGGACACGGTGCCGCCATCGGCCACATCCGCTGCCACGAGAAATGGGTCGTGAAAGGTCCCGTCCGGGTTGTAGATATTGATGCCCGTGCCCAGATCTCCGCCGTCATTTGCCGTGAATATCAGACCAAAATTGAGGTCTTGCTGGTTTTTTACCACATCGACGCCACGCGTGAAGATGGATGGCGGGCCGTCGCCGGAATCGAAGAAGATGGTCCAGTCGGTAGTGGAAGCATTCGGCTGTTCTGCAGTTATCTGAACCAGGTAGCGGGCGCCGCCGAGGGCGCCTGCGCCGTCCCAGTCGACAGAATTCGGGCCGGCATTGAGCGCGCCCGCATCGATCGTGGCCACTGGTGCGATTGTTGCCGAATCGACGATTCTCACTATTACCGAGCTTGCGGCGTCATTGAGGAAGAAAGAGATTTTCGCCGCGGTCCCATCCGAAAAGTTTCCGTCGAAGGGCGACCCGTCGGAATTGGTCAGGGTGACCTGGGAGGCATAGACATTTGCATAGACCCGGCTGTTGGAACCAGCGAGGCAGAGGGCGACCGCAAGCAGAAACACCATAGCAAATCTTCTCATGAGGGTTTCTCCGGTTTTTTCAAAAAGCGGTGAAAGCCGTGTCCGATGAGGGGGACTCATCGATTGGAACACAGCTTCCAGTCATGGCACTTGAGCCGATTTCGGGGCAACCCGGGCAAAACCCGGGTCGCCCCAACCGATAATCGGCTTTATTTGGTAAGCAGCATCTTTTTGATGGAGGTGAAGTCGCCGGCAGTCAGCTTGTAGAAATAGACGCCGGAGTTCAACGTCCCAGCGTCAAAGTTAGCCTTGTAACTGCCTGCGGCCAGTTGTTTTTCCAGCAACGTACCCACCTTTTGTCCGAGAAGATTGAAGACTTCCAGCCGGGCAAAGGCCGATTGCTTCAGAGAAAACTCGATGGTGGTCGTCGGGTTGAACGGGTTCGGGTAGTTTTGCCGCAGCGAGAACCGCTCAGGCGTCAGGTCAGATGCCTGCTCCACGCTGACGACGCCGTCGAAGATCCATTTTTCGACGGCCCAGCCAAAATAGGTCTCGCTATAGATAGCGGCTTCAGACGGCTCCACGTCGACGTCGTAAGTGGAGGTAAATCCTCCCGCCCGGCCATTGCCGGAGCCGGAGCTGAAATCGCCGGTCAGCGCCTCGTTCCATTGGGCCACGTCGATCGTATCTTCATTCACTGCTGTAAGCGCGTCAATTTCGTAGATGCGGCCGTAGGGATAACCGCCGGACACGCCACGGAAAAGAAAGGTGTCCACAGCCGCAAAAACCGTGGGAGGATCGTCGACAAAGGCAAGGCCGAGCGGTTCGGGCGTGCCGCTGCCGCCGAAGCCGATTGTGTCATCCGGCGACAAGGTGAAGTCGAAGCTGGTGTCGCGCGTATAGCCGGTTGCGGGGCTGCCGACATACTTCCAGATGCTGCGCGCCGAGCTGGCGCTCACGAAGAGCATGCTTCCGTCGCTGCTTGCTGTAATGCCTCCGTAAGAGCCAGGCGGAAGATCGATCGTGGCAGTCGGAGAGTCGTTGTGCCCGCCGAAATCGCCCCAGGTCGTGCCGGCGGTGTTGATTCCGGCAAAGACTTTGACTTCGTCGGTCTTGCTGTCTGAGCCGTCACGGTCGACGACATAAACATTGCCCAACGCGTCCACTTCGATCGCAAGAATGTTTTCGCTGCCGGTCACCATTCTGAAGTCGGTGGGAGTGACGCCGCTACTGGTCAGTTCGAACACGAGGATGTTGTGCTCGACATCATTGTTTGCTACGTACACGTAGTTGTTGGCGCCGCCGGCTATTTGCCACGCGCCTTTCAGGTTCACCTTGTCCAGGCCCGATTCCCACGCCGTGAATTCACCGAAGCCGCCGCCGTAGGTCATCGGCGTGGTAACCCGGCCGTTAACCGAATCCGCCTGCCAGTAGCCGACAAGATAGTTGCCTGGCGGGTCGAAAATATCCGCTCCAGGGGTTTCGGTTACGAGGGCCACGAAATTATTGGCGCCGACAGCCGCGACGCTCGCCGTCTGGGCGCTGGTGCCGTGGGTGGCGTCGTCGAGCGTCACATATTGTGCGCTCCATTGATTTGTCTGGCCGAAGAGCGCCAGCGGCACAGCCATCAGAAAAAATCCTAGCATTTTTTTCATTTCGCGTCTCCTTGATCTCACAAAACGTGTCAGACCTCCCAGGCTTTTGCCACCTGGAAGGTCTGATTCTGTTCAAGTACTAGCGCACCAGCGTCATCTGTTTCGACTTGGAGAAATTGCCGAATACCAGCTTGTAGATGTAAACACCGCTCGCGACCCGGTTGCCGTGGTTGTCCGTCGCGTCCCACTGGACGGTGTGACTGCCGGCGGCGAGACGCTGCCCGTCGACCAGCGTACGGATTTCCTGGCCCACGGTGTTGTAGATTTTCAGGCTCACCGTTTTGTCCAGCGGCAGGTCGAACTCGATATTGGTGGTCGGGTTAAACGGGTTCGGGTAGTTTTGCCGGAGCTGGAAATCTTCCGGCGTGATGATCGTTAACTGGCGGGGCGTAGGAACTGAAGTGACAAGGTCTTTGGATGTGGTGGAGTCACCCCATTCGAAGAAAAAGATGTTGAAGGTGTTTTTGGTGAAGGCCTGGCCGTTCAGCGTGTCGATCCCGCTGCCTTTGTATGCGGCGACAAGGTCGCGCAGGCCATCGTTGTCGAGGTCCATGCCGGGATATGTGTAGATGTCATTGAAAAGCCCGCCAATGGTATCGTAGGAGTTGTTGAGATTATAGACCTCATGCAGCGTGTAGCTGCTCGTGTCGGTCACTGAACCGACTCCGTCGTACTCTAGGTCGGAGAGAACAGGGCCGCTGGTGGTCATGTACAGATCGAAGCCATCTCCGGCGCTTTGGGTCGGATGGTCCTGATCGCCGATATCCCAAATGCTGAAGAGACCGACGCCGGTGAAGAGCTCGGTCACGTTCGAGGCGCTGACAAAAGCGTCGGATACGATGCCGTCGATGACCCAGAGCTTATCGAGATTGGCGCCGTCGTCCGTGCCCTGAGCGAAGATCACCGGTTCGCCGTTCACCATCGTAAACAGCGGCTTGGATTTGACCACGAAAAAGCGGAAGCCTTCATCGCCGAGGCGAATGATGCTGCCGGGCGTGTAGCTGTCGGGGCCGTCGATTTGCAGAAACCCGAGCCCGGCGCCACGGCCGATTCGCTGCCAGCCGGCGACGATAATTTCATCCAGGCCGTCGTTATCCACATCGCCGATTTCGGTCCCTACGGGCGAATACCCCTCGATCACGCCATCGACGGCAAAGGTCATATCATCGTAAACATACTCGGTGTCGACGACAGCCGTGCCGGCTGCAAAGGTGCCGGAATCGACCTGGAGGATGTACAGATTGGAAACATTGAAGTTGAATCGACGGGCTGGATACAGAAACTCGCTCTTGCCGTCGCCGTCGATGTCTTCGATGCGCATCCCGTTTTCAGTGGTGCCGGCGGAAAAATCGACGAAAGCGGAATCGATATCCTCATAGTTCAGCTTGAACACCGGTTCGGTGCCGTAGTCGTTGTCATTGCCGGTCCACTCGTAAAAGTAGATGCCGCGCAGCGAGTCGTCCGGACTCAATCCTACCTGGAAGACGATCTCCTGCTTGCCGTTGTTGTCGAAATCTCCCGTGGTTACCGAACGCGGCCAGCTGCCCCCGCCACCGGGATTGAGGATCTTCGAACCCCAAACATATTCCAGGGCATCGTTGCCGACCATTTCGAAGACAAAAACGCGGCCGCCATCCGAATAGTCGGTGATGATGATTTCCGGCAGACCATCGTTGTCCAAATCCGGATCGTGCGCCACCCAGATGCCGCGCCCGGCACCTGCATCTACCGTGTCTGTGCCCGTGTTGGTCGGATTCACTTCGGCCAACCGGTACATGTTTTCTCCGTCCGCTGGTTGTGCAGCCAGGCGTGAGGCTGAACATAACCCCAGCGCGACAACGCAGATAAGAAGCATATACCCTCGTTTCATGTGCTAACCCTCCTTAAAAGTTTGAACAGATGAACAGGCTGACTCGTGCAGCCGGGAATATTGAGATATGTGACTGGTGGATTGAGTTTTGGTTCGCTGACTCCGCTACAGGTCCCATCTCCAGGCCTGCAGCCTCTCGTGGAGGCCGGCGCATCGCGCTCAATATTTAGGAAATTGTGTCCATAATGTCAAACGTTTTTTCCACAGGGACCGCAAAACCCGCACGACCACGTCCGCTTTTTGTATTATTCTGTTCAATATTTGTATTAAT
>CAZTNL010000246.1:0-5404 GCA_964614885.1 uncultured Calditrichaceae bacterium
AGGTGTTTCTCTAAGTTCTTATTTCTCAGTGCCCTCTGTGGCTCTGTGGCAAAATGCATGCACCGCAAAAACGCGGAGACACCAGGCATGGCAAAACAAAATCCTGAATTACCTCAAACGGACTCTCGCATGAATCGCATCCTGATCACAGGTGTAAACGGACAAATCGGCAGCGAGCTGGTGGACCGACTGACCACGATGGTCGACGCCGACAAGCTCATCGGCCTCGACTTGAGACCGGCGACGCCGCCGTACGCCATCGCCCACGAAACGGTCGATGTCACCAACAGCACCGCCCTGCGCCAGATGGTGGAAAAATATCGGGCGGACACGATCTTTCATCTGGCGTCGCTGCTGTCGGCGCGCGGCGAAATGAACCCGGATCAGGCCTGGCACGTCAACATGACCGGCCTGAAAAACGTGCTCGACATTGCGCGCGGCAAGAGAATCAAAGTCTTCTGGCCAAGCTCGATCGCCGTCTTCGGCCCCACCTCGCCGCGAGTCGACACGCCGCAAAACACGGTTCTCGACCCGAACACGATGTACGGCATCACCAAGCGCGCAGGCGAGCTGCTGTGCCAGTACTACCACGAAAAGTTCGAAGTGGATGTGCGCAGCGTGCGCTATCCCGGAATTATCAGCTACAAAACGGAACCGGGCGGCGGCACCACCGATTACGCGGTTGCGATCTTCTACGAGGCCATTCGCAACGGCGTCTACACCTGCTTCGTCGGTCCTGAAACCTGCCTGCCGATGATGTACATGGACGACGCCGTGCGCGCCGCAGTTGAGATCATGCAGGTGGATCCCCAAGCCATCAAAGTGCGCACGAGTTACAACCTCACAGCCACCAGCTTTACTGCCGAGCAACTGGTTGCCGAAATCAAACGGCATTTGCCCGATTTCAAATGCAACTACGCGCCCGATTTCCGCCAGGCCATCGCCAACTCCTGGCCGCAAACCATCGACGATTCCGCCGCCCGCGAGCACTGGGGCTGGCAGCACAAGTACGACCTGCCGGAAATCGCCGCCGACATGCTGGAAAAGCTGACCCAAAAAATCAAAGGATAATCGCCGTATGCTCTTCCGCAAAATCTGCGTGGCGGCCCTGCTGTTCCCAGCCCTGAACCCGCTGGCCGCATCGCCGACGTACACCATCCGCTGGACCCACCCCAACTCGCACTATCTCGAAATCACGATGACGCTCGACGCTGCCCGCGACTCGGTGGACATCGCCCTGCCCGTCTGGCGGCCGGGACGCTATTTCCGCCAGGATTTCGCCAAGAACATCGTCGGCGTTTCTGCGACTGATCTGGTCGGAAAGCCGCTGCCGGTCCGAAAAATCGAGCGCAGCCGCTGGCGACTTGCGGTCGGACCGCAACCGGGCGTTGTGGTGCAGTATCGCTATTACGCGCGCCAGCTCGACGCCGGAGAAAGCTACGTGGACGATGCCGAAGTCTACGTCAATCCGGTGACCTGCCTGATGTACGTGCCGGGCGGCGAAATGCGACCCGTGCTGCTGAAACTCGCACCCCCGGCCGGGTGGCGCACCGCCATCGCCGCCGACATGGACTCCGCTGCCGGCGGTTACCGGTTTAACAACTACCACGATCTGGTGGACGCGCCGCTCCTGATGAGCCCGGACCTGAAGCGATTCACCTTTGAGCTGAAAGGCGCGGAAATCGACGTCGCCGTCCAGGGTGAAGCCAACTACCAGCCCGATTCGCTGCTGCGCGACATTCGCGCCATTGTCACGGAACAAAGCGATATCATGGGCGGCGTTCCTTTCGAACGCTATTTGTTCCTCTATCACTTCGTCCCGTTTGCGATTCGCCACGGCGTCGAACACCAAAACTCGACATCCATCGTCATCGGCCCGCCGGATTTCACCGACCCCAAGTACCGGCGCGGCTTCCTCGGCGTCACCTCGCACGAGTTTTTTCACGTCTGGAATGTAGAGCGAATCCGGCCGGCGGCGATCTACTGGCCGGATTACTCGCAGGAAAACTACACAACGACCATGTGGATGTACGAGGGCGTCACCAGCTACTACGGCGACCTGACGTTGGTCCGCGCCGGCCTGACCGGCGAGAAGAAATACTTCAGCAGGCTCGCCAGGGCGATCAAACGCTACAAAAACACCTATGGCCGTCACGTGACCAGCGTCACGGATGTGAGTTGGGACAGTTGGATGAAGGGCATGGGCAACGCGCCGCCGAACACCTACTACTCGTACTACCTCAAAGGCGAGCTTATCGGTCTGTTGCTCGACCTGGAAATACGGCATCGCACCGGCAACAAGAAGTCGCTGGACCATGTGATGCGCGCGCTCAACAAAGCCTACGCCAGGCGAGGCATGGGCGTCCCCGAAAACGGTGTGCAGGCGACGGTGCAAAGCGTGACCGGACTCGATTTCTCGAACTTCTTTCGGGACTACGTGCACGGAACGGCCGAAATCGATTTCAACGCGTTTCTCGGCCAGGCGGGACTCGAGTTGACAGCCCGGGTGGCGGACAATCATGCCAGCGCCGGCCTCGGTATCGCGTTGAAGCGTGATGCGGAGCAGGCCGTGATTAGCAACGTCCGGCCCGGCTCGCCCGCGGACCTCGCCGGGCTGGATACGGAAGATATTCTGCTCGCGATAGATGGCAAGAGGGTGCGGCCGGAGACGCTCGATCTGCTTCTAAGAGCCTACGCGCCAGGCGATACGGTCAACATCTCGATTTTTCACCGGGACCAGTTGCGCAGCCACGCCATCGCGCTGGAGGCAGCCGAGCCGGATGAGTACAAAATCCAGCGGCTCAAGAAGACGACGAAAGCGCAAGACAGGATCCGGAAAGGGTGGCTGAAAGCATCGAAGTGATGCGAAGGACTCCAGAGCGGAAAGGAAACGCAGGCGCAGCGCTTCAGTGGCTGCGCCTGCGCGCCAGAGTCGTGTTAACTATTTTCCCAGCTTGACTTCTTCGCGCTTGTAGTTTGCCGGCGCGCTGAAAAGGTCACCCGAAACCGGGTCGGTGCTGTAAGAAGTCACCTGCATCGTAGTTTCAAGCAGCACATTTGGCCCGCCATCTTTCTTCTTGCTCATCTTCTTCCTGCCAAATCCTTTCAGCATGCCGCCGAGGCCCTTGGGCATCTGCGGGGAGTCCTCCTCCTTCATCTTGTCGCTTTGCCCCCAGGTCTCGAACACCGTATGGACGGACATCGGCACACCCGAAAGCTTGCTGCTTTCTTCCTGCAGCTCTTTCATGGCGGCGGCTAACTGTTCGTTACTCTTCAGAAGCTGCGCGATTGCCCCGGCCATGCCGCCCTGGCCCGGTTCCATTCCCATCTTCTCTGCAAACTTGCTGGCAAAGGCCCGCATCTCATCGCCGCCGGCGACCGATTTCGCCACCCAGTTGGTGGAGCGCACGTTCATGCCGCCCTTGACATGCTCAGGTTTTTCTCCCTCCTTTTTCGTGCTGCTCTCTCCCTCGCCCTCCACCTTCAGCTCGAGGATCACCTTCTCGGCATCGTAGCCGGCCACCTTTTTCGACTCGCCCGTCGCTTTCACGTCGACCGAAAACTTGAGGTTCACTTCGGGCTTGTCGTTATCCTTCTGCTGCGGCTCTTCGCGGTCGCGGTTCATCAGACCTGAGAAACCGGATTTGAGCATTTCCCGCCACTGCTCGAAGGTCATCTCCGTGTATTTCTTCTTCTTGTGGTCGATGTTGATAAAGACCTCGCGGTCCAAATCGACGATATTTGAGCTTTTGACTTTGCCCTTCTTGTCGACCGTATCGGTCCGCTGCCGGTTCCCTTTAAGATAGGTGACAGTGCGCACGGGCTTGTTGCCGCCGAACATCTTCATCATGCTGCCTATAGCGCCCTTAATCTCGACTTTGGTTTCGCTCTTCTGTGTGACATCCGCGCGCACAGCGGTTGTCAGGAAAAGCGCCGCGACTGCGAGGCTCAGAATGGTGCTGCTGAAACGTGACATGGGACTCCCTCCTCTTTCAATTGACAAAATGGTGGCTCGTTTGTTACGGGAATGCCAAACGGGAATACTGCGTAAACCATATTCCGCCCGGCATGTTCCCGGCCCGGTTGATTTTTCACCGACGCGATTCTGATGACACCGCCCAACCCGTTAGCGAATACCTGTCGCCAACATTTCAGGTTGCTTCCACCAGGGCAACTCAGTGATCATGATTTCATGCTCATAGCAACTGACCACATGGCGGGTTATGTCCACAGCCCTTGTCGTGAATTCTTCAGAGACCCGGGTATTTTATCTATCTTGCAACTCAAGAATGCAATTACATAAATTTCAGACTAAAGGATCACCCACCGGCCGGCGCCACCATGTGGACGTCGCACTGCGGAAACGGGATCTCGATTCCGGTTTCCCTGAATTTCCGAACGATGGCGCAGTGAATGTCGGACCGCACCTGCCAGTGGCGTTTCGGACTCGCGATCCAGACCCGCACCTGCATATTCCAGGCGGAATCGCCGAAGGAGAGGAGGAGTACTTCCGGCTCAGGCCGTTTCAGCGTCTCCGGATTGTCCACGGCGACCTGCCGCAGAGTTTTCAGAACCAAATCCAAATCTGAGCTGTAGGCAACGCCGACGTCGATATCCAGCCGGACCTTCGGATCCAAATGCGACCAGTTGACCACGTCCGAGGTAATGAACTCGGAATTGGGAACGATGATCGCAATGTTGTTGGTCGAGCGGACCACCGTGGCCCGCATCCGGATTTCCTCTACGTCTCCCTCGATATCGCCAACCACGACGCGGTCGCCGACCGCAATCGGTCTTTCGAAAAGCAACACCAGCCCGGAGACAAAATTCGAGGCAACGCTTTGCAGCCCAAAGCCGATGCCAACCGAGAGGAAGCCGAAAATGACCAGTAAACCGCTCAGATCGATGCCGACGACCTGGAACGCGATAATGGCGCCGGCGCTGACCACCAGATAGTGGGTGATCCGGGTCAACGTGTACTGCAGCCCGGAATCCATGCTGGTTCTGCGCAGCACCCTCCGCAGCACGGTTTTGACCAGCACCCTGGAGGCGAAAAGGAAGCCGACCATCACCAGCGCCAGCATGAAAAACGACGTCAGCGTCACCGTCGTCTGGTTAACCGTGAAAAACGGATAGGTCAGAATAGCGTGGAGCGTACTGAGAATCTTTGCGAGGTCCATAATTTTCTGGTCGAAGCTGAATGTGGTAAATTACGCCCTTATTCCCCGCATCTGCCGGACGGTTTTGCTGCTGCCGTCCGGGCTCCAGCCTGGCGGGCGAAACACATACCCCAGACGCACCGCGAGGGAGTTCGGTTTCTTCAGGTCCCGCCACATCGCCTGCCATTCGTGCATGGCAATTTTGATGGGATTGTAGCTTTGGATATTCTTCGTCAGGCCAAAGG
>CAZTNL010000247.1:0-5401 GCA_964614885.1 uncultured Calditrichaceae bacterium
GAATAATTCAACTGTTGAAAATGAGCGTGGAGGACGTGTGTTGCTGATCTCTGATTTACGATTCGCGATTTGTGATTTGCCGCATGCGAATTGTCTTTCGCAGTCATTCTTGTCTTGCGCGAATTGAAGTTTGGTGTCTGGCAGTGGAAGTGTGGCAATATAAGAGGCCGCGTCAAATATTGTGAGGCGCGGCGTTAAAAGGCGGCGGTGCGGTCAAAACAGAAAAGGGAACCCAACGCGGCTCCCTTTCTGCAATAAATTTGCCTGGAATTGAGGCCTAGTTTAGAATATAATCCTCGGGATTTTGAGGGTGGCCGTGCGCCCAGACCTCGTAATGCAGATGCGGTCCCGTTGCGCGGCCGGTATCGCCGGAGAGGCCGATGACATCCCAGCGATTTACTTTTTGCCCAATCTTTACATTGATTTTTGACAGGTGTCCGTAAAGCGTCTTGTAGCCGTAACCGTGGTTAATAATGACTACTTTTCCGTATCCCTTGTTCAACCGGTAGCGGTTTCGCGTGAATTCAACCACGCCTGAGCCCGCCGCATATACCCGCGTCCCATACCTCGCCGACAGGTCGATGCCATTGTGATGTTTAACGCGTGCAATGAAGGGATCTTTGCGGTTGCCGAACTTGTCCGTGATTCTGGCTCCGGACACCGGTTTGATCGATGGGATATGCTTTATCTTGGTTTGTCGCATCAGAAATCGGTCTTCTATCTTATCCTGCACCGAAGTCGCCTTCCTGATACGTGCCTCCAGGGAAGTCAGATACTCATTCATCGTGTCGGTTTTGTAGTCGTAATCCAATGGCGCAGAGGCCATGATGACGTTTTTCTTTCCAACAAAATCTTCCGGCGCGGTCCCTCCCTGATCAGACGAGGTAAGGCCGGCAAGCACCTCCAGGTCCTCGGTGTCCTCTTCAAGGCTATGCAATTTGCCGGTTAAGGTATTGACATCGGTCTGCAACCTCTGAATTTTCTTCTTCAAAAAGAGGTTGGTTTGCTCGAGCGCAGTGTCGCTTTCATTCTGAAAGGCGATATTGCTCACGGCGAGCGAGGCCATAAAGATGCCGACAAAAATGATGACCACGCTCAGGACGCTGGTTATGACACGTCTAATGCTGAACTCGAATTGGCGCAATTCGGTTTGTCCGGTCGAGAACATGATCAGCCGCATCTTATCCAACCGGCTTTTACGTCTGTTATTCATGATGACTAACGCCCGCTACTTTGGTGAACTTCCTGCCCATTTGACTGCGTTCATCTGTGCATCGTTCCCACCTACCACAAAAAAACGCAGGTCACTCGTATCTGTAATCTGAAAATATTGGAATGTGCGACCTCATGCAAATTCCATTCCGAGCAAATGAATTGCAACAGAACACCTCGCCGACAGGGCAGCAGTTCATTGTTTACCAAACACTTAAAAGAAACAACCGGGTGTGGCATCCTCTCAGTTGGATGTGTGGTTGGTGGAAAAAAATGCTCGCTTTCGAGACACTTTTACATCACGGTTGGTTGAAATGAGACAGTTTTCACGGCAGGCCGGTCTGGCTGAGTCCAATGTAGATTGCATAGGCTTTTTTGCCGGTCGCATTCATTTCGACATTCAGCTTCGCCCGGGCGGGCAACGAGATTTCGAACCCGAGCAGCGGGCTGGCCACAAAACCACTCCGGTAATTGGCGCTGGCTTCAGAGATGGAGGCGCCGCTGCCGTTCAGTTGCAATTCTTCGGCCCGGCGCTCCCTGCGAAAGATCGCCCGGTGGTTGATGCCGGCGTACAGGTTCCACACCGAAAAGACTTTGTTTATGCCGAATGTAACATTCACTTCGCGCCAATCATAATTCAGGCGCATGATCTTCACAACCTGAACATTGCCCACCCGTTGCACTTCTCTGGCGGAAGGCGCGGTCTGAAAACGCAGGAAACGAACGCCGGAGAAAAGACTGAACCGACTATCGAGGCGTTGCCAGAAATGCCAGACAAACCCGCCGCCATAGGCCGGTTTGAACCGGTCAGTCAGCGGCGCCCGCCCTGCGCCTGGTTCAAGCCGCAGTTTGGCCAGACCAACCAGAGCGTATACGTCGAAGCGGCCGCCGAGCCCCAGGGTCGCCCGCGAAATAAAGCTCAACGATTCGTTTGACACACCCGCGATGTTGTGCCTGAAATTGCCGGCCTCCAGGCTAACCGTCAACTCCCGGTCGCTCTCGGTCGAAATCGGGTGTCCGGCCGGCTGGGCAAGCGCGGCGGCCACCGGCAGCAGCAGAAATACGGCAATACTCAGGGAAATGCCCGCTCCCGCGCTTCTTCTCATCGTTCAATTAAGCTTGAGTTGAATGGTGCCGGACGACTGCACCAGGTTGCCGTTTTGGCTGTTTACATGGACGGTTACCGGTGTCGCGGTTTCTTTGGCATTCGGATCTGACGGGTCCAGATTGTTTGTCAGCAGCACCTGGTAACGCGTCGCCCCCGGGTCTGCCGTGGTCAGGCTGGTCCACGAGAGATTGCCTGCGGTCGAAGATACGGTTATCTCTGAACCCGGTACAATAGGATTGCCGTTTTCATCGTAGATTTCAAAGTCGATGGTCGCGGATTCGCCCGGGCTGAGTGCCGTGTCTGATGCGGTCACGGTGAAAACATTGATGAGTCCGGAAAAAACGGAGTTGGTGACCGCCCACGCCCTGGCTGGATTGCCGTTGCTGTCGACCCCTTCGGTCACGGCGAGAATGCGGCCGATTCCGTCGTTCTCACCGAGCCCGCCCAGGGAATTCACCACCTGACTGTTTTCGAAATCGGGAATGGGCCCGGGAATGATGGCGGTTCCGAGTGCAAACGCCGGATTGTTGCTATTGGGATCGACAAAGGTGGCATAGTAGCGGGTCACATCGGGCAGCGGTTGGGCCGTATGCAGGGTGACCATTGCCACCCCCTCCTGATCGGTGACCCCGGTGTACGTTGAAATAACACCGCCTGTCGTTGTAAAAAAGACGGCTGTGCCGGCCGGCACCGGGTTGTTAAACTTGTCCCCGACCACGGCCGTAACCGTCGTCGTCGTGTTGACGAACCCCCAACCGAGAATATTCGTCTGTTCAACGCCCACCGACAGGTGACTCGTCGAGCGATCGTTCACGTCTTCGATATATGGGGGACCCGCAAAAATCGTGATTTCAGTGGTGACGGCGCGCACGGCCGGAGCGATGGGCGAACCTTGTGCGTCGGTCACTTCTGCCATCACCCGAACGCTGCCGGAACGAATGCCGCTGTTAAGCGACACCTGAGCCTTGCCGTTCAGCGTGGGCAGCGGCGTGGTGCTGCTGAGAAACTCTCCGCCTCCCGGCGACTGAAAAATCGAGAACCGTACGAGCGTGCCGTCGGCAACCGCGTTGTTCTTGCTATCGATAACATCGGCCGTGATTGTGACCGTCTGATTCCGGCCCGAATCTTTCACTCCGAGATTGTTCGGATTGATCGTCAGCAGGATGCTGTTGGCGGCGCCCGGGCGCAACTGGATGGTGAGCGACTGCCGCAGGGCGCCGACTGAAGCGGTGATCTCCGCAGTCCCGGTTTGGCTGCTTGAGAACTGAGCTGTCGCAACGCCGCCCACGGTTTGGCTTGAGGGCGTGATGTCGCCGATAGAGGCGGAAAAATCAACTTTCGTGCCATCAACAACGGGATTGCCCGATGCGTCGAACACTTGTGCCGTCACCGTGGTCGAGGTCTTGCCATCGGCGGGCAGCGTGGAGGAATCGGCGACAACGGTCATCATTGCGGCGACGCCGATGATGTAGCGCACAGTCGTTGTGTCTGCGAGCTGGGCAACCCGCACAGCGATTCGGACCGTGTCCGGCTGCGTGCTGCTTGTAAGAAGGCTCGATGCCTGGCCGCCGGCAGTTGCCTTGTTGGATTCGATGGTGCCGGTGCCTTCGATGATGTTGAAACTTACGCCGGTTCCATCCGGAACCGGATTGTTGGCCTGGTCGGACACCACCGCCGTAATCCTTGACGTGCTCTTGTTGTCGGCCAGAATCTCGGGTGGCTGCACTGAAACTGCAAGATAAGTCGGGAGCGACTGGGTAAACGCCACCTGGACCGAACGTGCCATCAAACCGTAGCTCGCGGTCACCGTCGAAAGGCCAGTGCGGGTCGAGCTAATCAAAGTGGTCTCTGCGACACCCCGGCTGTTTGTAGACATCGCATTCGGGATGGTTCCCAGGTCTGCGCCGAAAACGACAGAGGCTCTTTGAACGGCCACCGAGGTGGTCGCTTCTTTGATGACAGCTTTGATCGTCGCTTCGCTGCGACCATCCGCGGTCAGGCTGGAGGACATGGTCGCCAACTCGAAGTTGATGCCTTTGAGAACAACCTGCGTCGTCGCCTGCAAACCGTTGGCGGTGGCTGTGATTTCGGACACCAGGTCCGTTGTGCTGGCAACGCTGGTAAGCTCCGCAAACGCAACTCCAGAAGAATCCGTGACGCCGGCGCTCGTTATCGAGCCTGCGGAGGCGGTGAACCGAACAGGAATGCCCGTAAGCGGTTGCCCCGACTCGGTGCGCCAGACGGAGCGAATCGGCGTTGTGGTTGCCCCGTTGGCCAGGAGCGTCTGGTCTTCCGGGATCAGCGTGATAGACTTCGGCGCGGTTTCCTGGACCTGAACGCGCACCGACTGGCGATTGTCGCCGCGCGCGCCGGAGATGGTTGCCGTACCCGATTGTTGGGGAGCTGTAAAAATCGAAGTCGCCAGGCCAGAGTCATTGGTCGTGGCAGAAGTCGGCTGCAAGGCCCCGAAGTCGCTTGAAAAACGGACGAGCTCGCCCGCCACCGGCCGGTTGTTTTCATCGACAACCAAAGCCGAGATAATCGCGCTCCCACCCGGAGAAATGGCCTCAGGCTGACTCTGCAAGCCGACAAGCAACACGAACGACGCGCTGCTGCGCTCGTTCGGATCGAGCGGAGCGTTCTTGGAACACGTCCAGAGTGACAGAAGCCCACCGGCGACGAACAGCAGAGCCGCCCTGGAAACACGCTTCCCTATTTGTTGAACAGCCATTCGTTTGTGCCGCACCTATTTCAGCAAGAGCATCGGTCGGGTGAAAACCCACGTGCCATAACGCAGACGATAGAAATACAGTCCAGAGGCGACCCTCCTGCCAGAATTATCGACACCCCGCCATCGAATTTGATAGGCCCCCGGCGGGCGGGACTCGTTCAGAAGGGTGATAACTCGCCGCCCGGCCGCGTTGAACACTGCCAGCTCCACGCGTGCCGCAGGTTCGTTTTCCAGCTTGTTCAGCTCAAATCCTATCACGGTTTCCGGGTTGAACGGATTAGGGTAATTCCCTGCCAGCGACGGGGTCGGCGGCGTCTGATAGCTCGCGCGAACCACGGCGCTGAGGGAAA
>CAZTNL010000248.1:0-3037 GCA_964614885.1 uncultured Calditrichaceae bacterium
CCCGCTTTACCGGAACCATCTATTTCGACGACCTCACCGTCGAGAAGCTGGATGTGCCGGCCCTGACCTCGGAGGTAGGCGGATTCGAGGGCAACCTGCCGTCCTACTGGACAATGGGCAGCAAGCCGGGGGGGGCGACCTTGCAGTGGGCGACGGACGCGTCCCGTTCAATGGGGCGGTCGCTGAAAATCTCCAAATCAGCCACCTCCGACTCGGCTTCGTGGGTTTCGACCAACATGGCCGATTTCTGGTCCCCGCAGCATCCCAAGGATATCGATTTGAAAATCGGTGCCTATGTCAAAACCGAAGGCGTAAACACGAATCCAGCAACCGAGGATGAAAAGTGGTACATCGCGTACGCTTTTTATAACCAGAGCGGCGGCCTGATCGGTGAGACAAAATTGCCCATCGACCAGAGTGTGGCCAGCAGCTCCGGTTGGGTAGCAGATACCAACGGCGTCGGCCAGACGATTTTGCCTGAGGATTCCTGGAAAACCATCGTTTCCTTTGTTGGAGGAAAAGACGCGACAGGAACCGTTTGGGCCGATGATTTCATTCTTGCCGGGCGCGGCGCCTGGGGCGGACAGGACTGGAACACCGCGGTCGGGGTCCCGGAGGGTTGGATTTACTGGCTGCCTCCTAACGGCGGCAACGACGGCGCCATAACCAATGGCTTCGAGAACACAACGCTGACCAATGAGGCCGCGCACTCGGGCCTGACTTCCCTGAAGTTCGATTTGCCATTCGACCGTGACCCGCACGACGCTTTTGTCGGCACCAAGCGTTTCATCTTTGCCGACGCCGGCGCCGCCAGCAGCAACAGCAACACGCTCTCAGCGGACATCAGCGAGCTCACCAATGTCAGCGCAGGGGATGTGTTGAGAATTAGTGTCTGGGTGAAAGCGAGTAACCTTGTGCCTGACTCAGCAGCCATTGCTCCGGTGACCTGGGCAGCCGGGTTTACCTACGGCTTCTGGAAAGGCAACGGCAACAACGACGGCTTCAACAACATCAGCGGTTTTCCAGTTGACACACAGTGGCAATTCCCCGCAGTGACCTCGTTTGACTGGACACAGTACAATCTCGACGTAACCGTGCCGGACGACCCGCAAGCTCTCGCGCTTTCGGTTCGCCTGCACATCTACGCCCGCTTTACCGGAACCATCTATTTCGACGACCTCACCGTCGAGAAGCTGGATGTCACGGACGTGCCCGACGGGGTTAACGCCGCAATTCCGTCGACCTACGTGCTCGGGGACAACTATCCGAATCCGTTCAACCCGTCGACCAAGATACGGTTCGGCACCCCGGTCGATGGCAACGTGAAAGTGATCATCTACAACATGCTCGGTCAAAAGGTCCGAACGCTGCTGGACGCGTCTCTGGCGGCTGGTAGCCACGAAGTAGTGTGGAACGGCCACGATGATTTGGGCAACGTCGCTGGGACGGGAATGTATTTCTACCAGCTCAGCTCGCAACAAGCCGTCTTGACGAAAAAGATGCTATTCTTGAAATAGCGTCATACTGACTACAACTTGCGGGTGGTGTCCGGCGCCGGACACCACCCGTTGGGTTGTTCCAAAGCATCTAAACCAAACCATTTTGACTTGCAATTCATTTCAAGATTGTTTAATCAACTTAGAGCGCGTGGAACGTCCGACCTGATTGCACACGATGCAACCTCACGAGGGATGAAAGTGAATGCCTGCGGAAGATGCTGCCTGCCTCTGACTTTGGCGATGACATTTGTGCTCACAGTGGCTGCGGCCTGGGCCGGCACGACCGGAAAAATAGCCGGGAAAGTTCTGGATGGAAAAACCGGAGAACCCGTGATCGGGGCCAACATCATGTTGGTCGGCACCATGCAAGGCGCGGCGGCTGATGCCGATGGAAACTATTTCATCCTCAACGTGCCGCCTGGCGTCTACCAGATAAAAGCCACGGCGATCGGTTATTCATCGACAACAATCAGCGGTGTTCGCGTATCAATCGACCTGACGACGCGGGTCGCTTTTCAGCTTCAGGGCGAGGCCATTGCGATGGACGAAATCGTCGTAAGCGCTGAACGCCCTCTCATCCAGAGAGACCTGACCTCGACAACAGCCAGAGTGGGCGGGGATGAAATCGCAATGCTGCCCATCGAGGACGTCGCAACCGTGGTCAATTTGCAGGCCGGCGTCGTCGATGGTCATTTTCGGGGCGGTCGGTCCAACGAAGTCAAGTACATGGTCGATGGTGTCTCCGTGGTGGATGCCTTTTCCGGCGAGTCCTCGATGCAGGCCGAGGTGAATGCCATCCAGGAAGTCCAGGTGCTGAGCGGCACCTTTAATGCGGAATACGGCGAAGCGCTTTCCGGCGTCGTCAATCAGGTGACGAAAATCCCAGAGGATCACTACGCCGGAAACGTGTCGTTTTATTCCGGAGACTACGTGAGCAGTCACGACGACATTTTTAAATACGTTGATGATGTTTCAGCAACCGCTGTGCACAACTTTCAAGGAAATCTAAGCGGGCCAGTTCCGGGTCTCGGTCGTTTCCTCAAATTCCTGGTTTCGGGGAGGTATTTCAACGATGGAGGATATATCTTTGGACAGCGTGTCTTCAATCCGTCGGATTCTTCCAACTTCTCCGCGAATGATCCGAGTCAGTGGTTTGTCGGCGCTACCGGTGACAGTTCGATCGTGCCCATGAATTTCAACGAAAGGCTCTCCCTGCAAAGCAAACTCAGCATCAAGGTTGGCAACAGCGCAAAGGGAATTACCCTGCACGGTTTCTATCAGAAGCGCGATTTCCGCCGATACAACGGTGACAGTCACCGGTTTCGCCTCAACCCGGACGGGGACTACCGCTTTTCCCAAAGAGGGTATCTTGGCAGCGTGAGCTACACCCACCTTCTGAGCAGTTCAGCTTTTCTGGACCTGCTTGCCTCCGGCTTCATTACTGAGTTCAAACAGTTCGCCTTTGCGGACCCGCTGGACCCGCGCTACGTCGATCCGGACAGGATGCGAGACGTCAGCGGCAACGCCTTCCTGACCGG
>CAZTNL010000248.1:3137-5384 GCA_964614885.1 uncultured Calditrichaceae bacterium
GCTACGTCGATCCGGACAGGATGCGAGACGTCAGCGGCAACGCCTTCCTGACCGGGGGCACACAGAATTGGCATTTCAAACACAAGACCACGACCTACACCGGCAAGGCCGACCTGACGGCTCAGATCACAAACACGCATCAGGTGAAAGCCGGCGCGGAACTGAAGCTGCACACACTCGACTACGAGGACTTTCAGATTCGCGTGGACGCTTCGACCGGGTTCAAACCACGATTGCCTGAACCAGGAAGCTTCGATTTCAACCAGTACAAGAACCATCCGGTGCAATTTGCCGCCTATTTGCAGGACAAGATCGAACTGGATTATCTGATCGTCAACATCGGGGTCCGGTTCGACTATTTCGAGCCAGACGGCAAGACTCTGCTCGACCCTGACAGGATCAACCTGCTCGATGGCCTATTCCCACCCTTTCCGGATTCGCTGCTTGCATCCGCGAGTCCGAAATTGCAGATCAGTCCGAGAGTCGGCATCTCCTACCCGATCACGGACCGGGGCGCCGTTCACATTTCTTACGGTCACTTTTTCCAGATTCCGCCGTTTGATTTCTTGTACCGAAATCCCAATTTCAGAATACCGCTCACCGGCAATTTCCCGGAGTTTGTCGGGCAGACCATCGGCAATGCCGATTTGGAGCCACAGCGGACGACGGTCTACGAAATCGGTTTGCAGCAGGGCCTGACGGACGAGATCGCAGTCACCGTCACAGGCTACTACAAAGACATTCGGAACCTGCTCAGCCAGGAGATTCACATCAAGAACGAATCCAAGAAATTTGGCAAGTTCGTCAATCGCGATTTCGGCCAGGTGCGCGGACTGACCGTCAGTCTGGAAAAACGCATGAGCAACGGCATCGCCGCCAACATCGACTATACCTACCAGGTAGTGGAAGGCAGCGCTTCGGACCCGAACGATGTATTTGACAAGGCGCAGGCCAGCCCGCCCATCGAAACCAACAAACAACTCGAACCCCTGGATTGGGACCGCCGGCACGCTTTGAACTTCACCGTCACGCTGGGCAAGCCTGGAAACTACATCGCCAGCTTCATCGGTCAAGCCGGCTCCGGCCTGCCCTACACGCCAGCCTTTCAAAATCAGAGAACTGGTTTGGAAAACAGCGACAACAAGCCGGCATTCTTCAAAGTGGACCTTTTCGTGACGAAATATCTCAGGTTCAAGGGCAACAATGTTTCGATGTTTGCCAAGGTTTTCAACCTGTTTGATCGAGCGAACGAGAAGGAAGTGTTCACGGACACCGGCCGCGCCAACTCCACTCTCGAGCTGACGCGCGCCCAGCAGGCGCCTAGAGGCGTGAACACGTTGCAGGAATTTTTTACGCGCCCGGACTTTTATTCGCCGCCGCGACAAATCGTAGTCGGCATGTCATACCAGTTTTGATGCCTCGAGGAACCAGCTCATGCAAATGATGCGAGTTTTTGCCAAAAACGTGGAGACAGACTAGCGTGTTTTCGAATAAACTCAACTTGCAGGCAGCCTTGCCCTGTCTTGCCGTCCTGACTGTTCTGCTTCTCAATTCCGCCGCTTTTGGACAGCGGCTGGTGGACAAAAACAAGGGCGACCACAACCAGAGCAAGAAAGGCGTCATGGATGGCAACCTAGTGTCCACCATCTATTACAATTATGGCGAGGTCGCGGACTGGCTGAACGAACCCACCCGCAGCGGCGTCTGGCCCAAAGGCACAAACCACACCTACGTCGACGGTGTGGCCATCATCGTTCAAGCCGAGACTGAAGCGCCCGGTGGTAAAATCATTCATCCCCTGGAAACCAACTACTACGAATTTACCCGCTTTGACCGGTCTACAGGCGTCACCTACGGCTGGTGGCCGCTGCCTGGATACGCCAACCCATTTCAGTCCAGTCCGGCGCAGAGCGGCAGGGAGCAAACATGGCCGCCCACCTGGCCCGACCGGCCTGCCGACTGGGATGGGCTCTGGAACGGCTTTTTCGGCAAGGGCGTGCAGAACGCCGACCTCGAGACCTACTTTGTCATGGACGACCATGAGGACCGCGAGTACATCCTGAACAACAATTTCCATCCGGATGCGGCAGACCCGGACCGCGGCGGGCTGGGCATGCAGGTGCGCGCCCGCGGTTTTCAATGGTCGCAGGTGCTGGCGGAAGATGTGATTTTTTGGCTCTATGAAATTACCAACATGGGAACCACGGACTACGAAAAGACGCTGTTTGCGCAGTACGTCGATTGGGG
>CAZTNL010000249.1:0-5373 GCA_964614885.1 uncultured Calditrichaceae bacterium
AAGCCTACGCGCCGGACGAACTGGTGGCCTGGTCTACTGAACAACTCTCAAAAGGTTTTTCAGGAAGTTGGGGCGTTGCCGTTTACCTGAACACAGACAGAGGCATTCAGGTCGTGAAACGTCCATCGTTCAATATTTTCGAAATGCTGGGACATCTCAGCGCCAGTTATGTGCCTCTGCAGGCCGGCTCTGAGTTTCGCGCTCCGGTCCACGCTTTCGCCACCAGAGATGGTGATCGCTCGGTCGAAGTCGTTGTGTACCATATCGACGAACGCGACAGAGAAAATGCGAGCGCGGATTCGCAGACTGTTAGTATACGTTTACAGAACTTGCCCTTCTCCAATTTCAGTTTCAGTTGGTACAGTATCGATGGTCATCATTCCAACGGTTACAGCGCGTGGAAGGAGCTGGGTGAACCGAAGCGCCTCAGTTTGCGCCAGGCGAAGTGGCTGGATCATAAGGACGACTTGCAGCTTGTTGAGCCTGTCAGGAATTTGTACTCACACGCGAGAGAGTTTGTGCGAAATTTCAAAATGCAATCGAACAGTGTGACATTGTTTGTGCTCAAAAGGAACAGAGATGCCAGGTAGGCCAGAACGAATGATAACCCTTGCTGTGGATTTTCGAGAGGCGCTTTACGAGAGACGATTCGCCTTTGCGATGGGATTGATGATGGTGGCTGCGTTCACCATGCGAGCTTGGGGGGCAAATTATGGATTTCCGCTCCTTTTTCCAAAAGACGAAGGCCAGCTTATCCCGGCAGCAGTGCGTTTTGGTTCCGGCGACTTGAACCCACATTCTTTTACCTATCCTAGCCTTTTCAAATACATATTGTTTGCCTGCTATGGCGCCTACTTTATCATCGGAAAACTCACCGGCCTGTTTGCCAGTGTCCACGCGTTCAAACTCCACTACTTTGTCGCCCCAACGGATTTTTATTTGATCGCCCGATTGGTTTCAGCCGCCATGGGAGCGAGCACGGTTCTGGCAGTCTATCTTGTCGGCAAAGTTGCGCATAGCAGACGGGTTGGATTGGTGGCTGCCGCTTTTGCGGCGTTGGAATATTATAACCTCTACTATTCGCATATCGCCAAGCCTGATGCAACCATGGTTGCATTGCTGATGTTTTCGCTCTATTTTTCCGTGCGGATTGTTCGCAAAGGGGAATTGTGGGATTACGTGTGGGCCGGGGTGTTAGGTGGACTTGCCATTTCCAGCAAGTACAATGCTCTATTTTGCACCGTTGCCATAACCGTCGCACATTTTTCGCGAGTGGGCACAGGCTCGTTCAAGAAGAAACTTACCAGCGATTTCCACCTACTGGTGACCGGTAACCTCCTGGTTATCGTTTTTTTCTTCGTCGGCACTCCTTTCGCGTTGATAGAATACAGGACCTTTTTGCGCGATCTAGAGTTTGTTCGTCTGGTGGTTACTCGTGGCGATTCCGGGCACGGTTATTTGGCAACAGTAGCTTTCTACATCAAGGACCTGTTTTTGCCCGACGGCTGGAGGCTGGACAGCAACTATCTTGGCGTATTCGCGCTGCTCGGCTGGTTTCTCTTAATTTTCAAACGTCAAAGACGCGATTGGCCGCTGCTGGTGTTTACCTTGACGCATTTCGTCTATTTTACCTACAAAGCGTCGGCAAGCTTGTTGAAGCCACACTATTTGTTACCGATTATGCCGATCATGATGATCTTTGCTGCAAGGCTTTTGGTCATGTTGTTCGACAGAATGTCGGGGTCTGACCGCCGCAAAGATATACTCATAGCTGCGGCAGCAGTTCTTCTATGTGTAGCGCCGATTGAGGACATGGTTCGCTTTAACTATGGCCGTTCACAGGAGGTTACGGGCAATTTGGCCAGAAAATGGTTTGATGCGAATGTCCCCTCGGGAACAAGAGTGCTGCAAGTGGGCTTATACGACTTGGCGCTTCGTGAGAGTAGAGAGAGTCTGCGCGACAACAACCACGGGAAGCCTGACGATGTGTTACAAATGAAGGAAGAAGCTGCCGATACCTATGACGGGAAAATTTTTTACGTAGGGTACATTAACCCTGGGTGGAACGTCACGAAAGAGACCATAGCGGCTTTGGACGAAATGCCGCTCGGTGTTGAGTTGCCGAAAACCGAGGCCACGAAATTGCAGTACTGGACTGGGCGTGGGTTCGATTACGCGGCAGTGATTGTTCGTAGGCTCCAGCCGAAGAAATTTGCCGAGTGTGTCGACGAACGATTCCGCCAACTTGTCCAGGAACTGGAGACCAGCGCCGGGTTGATAGCAGAGTTCGTTCCAGAACCACCACACAGACCTGGCTGGTGGATTCGAATTTACCGCTTGTAGGAGTCGGTTGTCAGAGGGCAAATAAATGAAACACGCGTATGCAATTTTACTCAAGAATTCGATTGCGTTGTGTCTGTACGCCGCGCTTTCAATTTCATTGACAGAGTGGGCGCTCAGCAGCGCTCTGGCAGAAATCAATTATCGCACCTATGTCTTCTACATGCTCCTGCATTCTGCGTCGGCGTTGCTCGTGGGCATGGCGCTGGCGATCCTTCTGCGGATGGCAGATGGTAAGCTGAAAAAGTACACATCGTGGGATCTAGGGGCACCTGCTTTCCTGCCGGCCGTCGTCGTCGCTGTCTATCTGTTCATCTACGGTTTCTACTATATCAACGAAAAGCTGACGCCGGCGGTCGGCATGTTTGCGCCCCTGAGCATTTTCGCGGACCTGCTGTTTATGGCATTCGCCGCAGTCGCGTTCCGACTGGCCCTCAAATCTGAGCGGGCCGGAAGCGGGAGACTGGCGATCTTTCTGTCCTCTGGTTTCCTGCCACTGGTTGCTCTCGTGGGGATCAACCTACGATTCTTTGCCTGGCAGCCACCCGTGATGCGAACCGGCGAGCTGTTTGCCGGGGTCTTCGCGTTCGGTGGCGCCGTTGTGGGCGGCTCACTGGTCGCGCATCTGATTTCGAAAAACCTGCCGGGCGCAGGGAAAGCCTGGATCGCTTCCGTGCTGAATCTTCTGCTGGGCGCTGCCATGATTGCGTTCCTCGCGCGTTCCGGGTCCCCGTCGGCATCGGGCTTTGCCGTTGGCGATTCACAAGGGAATAAGGTCACCACCGCGCCCCGCCCCCGGAATATTATCTGGATCGTGACGGACACGGCCCGCCGAGATCATCTTTCCATGTATGGCAGCAGCCGAAACGCTACGCCGCAGCTCGAGGCGTTCTCGAAAGAAGCGCTTGTCTTTGACCGCGCGATTTCTGCCGCGCCGTGGACCGCGCCGTCGCACGCCTCCATGTTCACCGGCATGTTTCCCTCCAAACACGGGGCGCATTTCAAGGGTGATGCGATGTTCTGCACGCCTCTCGGACCGGAAAATGTGACTCTGGCCGAAATTCTGTCAGCGAAAGGCTACCAGACTGCTGCCATTGTAGCCAACAACGCCGGGCTTTCGCGTAGCCTCGGCTGCGATCAAGGCTTCCAATACTATTTCGACGCGCAGCCCTTCGTGTTCAGTCTCTTCTGGGGAAAAGTCCTGCAGCAGTTTTCCGAGGACTTTCGTGTCGATCGCCTCTGGGTAAACGAAGCCTGTCTGTCGTCTGAAATCAATCACGTGGTGCGCGACTGGTTGGGCACCCGCGATACAACGCGTCCATTCTTCCTTTTCATCAACTACATGGAACCGCACGGAGGCATCGCATTCCTGCCCGGAAAGTACGATTCTCTCTATGGTTATGCGCGCAGCAAGAGCGATGAGATTTTCAAGAACTTTAATGCCGACGACATTGTTCATTTCAAAGGTGAGGTGACGAAAGCGGAGCGTGCCTTCTGGACCGCCTTTACCCAGAGAAAAATCGCCTTCATGGATATGAACCTGGGCAAATTGTTCCAGCGTCTGAAGGACATGGGGTTGTTTAACGATGCCATGATTGTGGTAAACTCCGACCACGGCGAACTTTTCGGTGAACACCAGACTTTCGGGCACAACACAGATCTCTATAACGAGCTTATCTGGGTTCCCATGCTCGTTCGTTACCCGGAGGCGAGACGAAGAGGGCGTTCGGAAAGACTCGTTCAGACCGTCGATATTATGCCTGAGATTCTTAAGAGTGTGGGCCTTGACGTGCCGGCCGATGTACAGGGCCAGCCGTTTGACGCCGCCACTCACGATGTTATTGCGGAAATCTTCATGCAAGAGCACAACTCGCATGCACGGAGGTTTCCGGAACGGTACAACCGCGACCTCAAGGCCATTTTCTCCGGAGTCGGCAGCGATTCGCTGAAATACATCTGGTCCTCGAACGACAAGTCAGAGCTGTTTGACCTCGGCAGCGACCCGAACGAATCGAACAATATTATTGCTGAACGTCCCTCGCAGGCGGACAGCCTGAACCGGCGGTTGCAGAGATGGCAGAACAGTTTCGTGCCCGTCGAAGTGACCGACAAGAGGACACAACAGGACAAGGAAGAGCTCGAAAAACGCCTGCGCTCTTTGGGATACATCAAATAGCTGAATATGATAACTCGAAACCCGGGAACGGGAAGTGCTGCCGGTGGCGAAAGAAACAGCGGGTGTGCAACGATCTCGGCAACACTGCCTTGCAGGGCTTGCCGTGTGCGTCCGATGCTTCGCTTCGGGCGGAGGCCTGACCGATGAAGCTATCCTTCATGCAATTGGCGCGCAAGGCGGTTTGGCTGAGCCTGGTCGCGGCCCTGAGCCTGTTTGTATCCGAATCGGTCCTGAGCAACGCGTACACTGAAATCAACGTCAGAACGTACGCGTTTTTCCTCGGGTTGTACACGGTATTCGCCTTGCTTGCCGGCGTGGTGGCCAGCTTCCTGCTTTGGTTGACTTTCAGCATCTTGCGCCGCCCTGCGCTGCGCTCCGATCGGGCTGCATTCCTGCCCGCAGGTTTCGTGGCCGTCTATGTGACGCTCTATTCCTTTTACTACATCAACAAAATACTCATTCCGATGGTCGGAATGCTGGCGGCGCAGAGTTTGCTAGCGAATTCAATCTGTCTTGGAGTCGGGATCGTGGTTTTTCGATGGGCGGTATCCGTCGAAGTCCACTCGCGCTCCAGCCTGGTGGCATTTTTGCAGGTTGGGTTTTTGCCGGTTGTCTGCCTGGTGGCGATAAATCTCCGCTTTTTTGCCTGGCAACCGCCGGCGGTTCCAAATGGTGAATTGGCCACGGCGGTATTCGGATTGGCGGTGGCACCGTTGGCGGGACTTGCACTTGCGGGCAGCCTGGCAGCGACGCTGGGTGGCCGGTGGCGCTACGTCATTCGCGGCATAGGCAATCTTGTGCTTGGCACCGTTGTCATCTGGTTGTTTGCGCGCACCGGAGCCCCATCCACCGCGAGC
>CAZTNL010000250.1:0-5366 GCA_964614885.1 uncultured Calditrichaceae bacterium
AGCAGTTCTCCGCTGTTTCATGTGATGTTCGTGCTACAGAATGCGCCGATGGAGGCGATGCAGCTGGCAGGATTGAAGCTCAGCCCGGAAGTTCGCGGGAATTACAGAATCTCGCGGTTTGATCTCACGCTTTATATGGGGGACGAGGACGAGCGCATCGGTGGAGCCTTCGAGTACAATCTCGACCTGTTCGAGCCGGAAACGGTTTCGCGAATGATTGGGCACTTGCAGGTGCTTTTGGAAAAGGTGGCCTCGAATCCGGACCTGCCTATCGATGAGTTTCCGCTGCTGACGGACCGGGAACGGCAGCTATTGTTGTCTATGAATGCGACAGACAAGAGGTATTCACGAGACTTCTGTTATTACCAACTGTTCGAGGAACGGGCCCGGCAACGTCCGGACGCGCTAGCGGTTGAAGTCTCCGACAAACGGGTTACCTATTCGCAGTTGAACACCCTTGGAGATCGTGTGGCCGCCCGGCTGCAAAAGGCTGGCGTGGGGCCCAACATGCCTGTGGGCCTGTGCGTGGAAAGGTCCGTTGAAATGTTGGCTGGTATGCTCGGCATCCACAAGGCGGGTGGCGCGTATGTGCCGCTCGACCCGTCCTATCCAGGGCAACGCCTTTCATATATGCTCGAGGATTCCGGCGCCTCGGTTCTGCTGACGCAGGAGTTTCTGAGGGCAACTCTGCCGGACTTCCACGGGACCGTGCTGACGCTTGATTTTCTAAAGGACGAGCCCGCGAGAGGCGAAGACAGTTTTCGAGCTGTGCCGGCCCATCCGGAGGCCCTGGCCTATATTATTTACACCTCCGGGACGACTGGCAAACCCAAAGGTGTGGCGATTCCACACCGTGCGCTGGTTAATTTTCTCATGTCTATGCAGGAGAGGCCGGGCATTGACCCGAATGACACGCTCCTGGCGGTAACGACGCTTTCGTTCGATATTGCAGGTCTTGAGCTTTTTCTGCCGCTGATTGCCGGCGCCACAGTGGCTATCGCCGGCCGAGAGGAAACCTCTGACGGTCGGCGTCTGTCCGATCTCCTGCATCAAACCGGCGCAACCATCATGCAGGCTACGCCAGCAACCTGGCGTTTGCTTCTTGACTCCGGTTGGTCGAACGGGGACAAGCTGAAAATGCTCTGTGGCGGCGAGGCCCTGCCGCGTGAGCTTGCGAACCGTTTGCTATCGGCTGGCGGCGAGTTGTGGAATATGTACGGACCGACCGAAAGCACGATTTGGTCCTCGGTCGGACGAGTTGAGGCAAATGAGGGTCCGGTGTACATTGGCGGGCCGATCGCCAACACTCAGATACATATTCTCGACAGCAATTTGCAGCCCGTGCCTGCCGGGGTTCATGGCGAGCTCTATATCGGCGGCGAGGGACTCGCTGACGGCTATTTCGGCCGCCCGGAGTTGACAGCCGGGAGGTTCGTTCCCAGCCCCTTCCAACAGGGACCTGGCATGCGGTTGTACCGAACGGGTGACCTGGCGCGTTACACGGCTTCCGGCGACCTGGAAATTCTCGGGCGTATCGATCATCAGGTGAAGGTGCGCGGATTTCGCATCGAGTTGGGCGAAATCGAGAGTGTATTGACTCAGGCTCCGGAAGTGAATAGCGCCGTTGTCGTTGTCCTGGATGATGACAAGCTCGGCAAACGTCTCGTCGCCTATGTCGTGGCCGCGGAGGAATCTGCGCCATCACCCGAAAAGCTACGGCTGTTTCTCAAGGAGGCACTTCCGGATTACATGGTGCCGGGCACCTTCGTCTTCCTGGCTGCAGTCCCTCTCACGCCGAGCGGTAAAGTCGACCGGAATGCGCTGCCGGCACCCGACAGCGGCCGTCCAGAGCTGCAGACAGGGTATGTGGCCCCGCAGAACGAAACCGAACGCAAGATAGCTGAAATCTGGCGAACCGTGCTCGGAATCCACGAGATTGGTATCGACGATAACTTTTTCGATCTTGGCGGACATTCACTGCTCCTGGTTCAGGTTCAAGGCCACCTAAGCCGGGCGTTCGGGCGCGATGTCTCGATTCTGGACTTGTTCAAACACTCCTCACCAAAAGCGTTGGCGACATTCCTGACAGGAGCGGGAGAGGAAACGGGAGACTTCAACAAACTGGCAGACCTTGCCAGCAGACAGAAGCGGGCTCAGGCACAGCACGAAACCTTGATGAAAGGTGTGAAAGGAAACGCCGATGAGTGATCTGTCAGAGCGGATTGCACAACTTCCACCGGAAAAGCGCAAGGCGCTCCTCGAAAAACTGGGGAAGAAACGGGGCGGGACGCTCGTGGATTCCATTCCCAAAGTGCCGAGAGACAAGAACGCGTTTCCTTTATCCTTCTCTCAGGAGAGAATCTGGTTCTTGGAGCAACTGGACCCCGGAAGCTCTGCCTTCAATATTCCGCTCAACCTGCGTTTTGACGGCCCCTTTGATCCGGATGTTTTTCGGCAAGCCCTCGACAACGTGACTCAGCGACATGAATCGCTGCGTACAACCTTCGGAACCAACGAGGGGCAGCCGGTGCAGGTGGTCTCAGAAAAGTCACAGGTCTCTTATTCGTTTCGAGATCTTTCCTCCATGCCGGTTGAGGAGATGGAGATTGAGGTAGACCGTCTCGTGTATCAGGAGGCCCGTCTGCCGTTTGATATTCAGCAGGGACCTCTCTGCCGGGCCACCCTGTTGCGGTTGCACGAGACCGTTCATGGCCTGTTACTGACGATGCACCACATTATTTCCGACGGCCAGTCGCTTCAGGTGTTCATCGGAGACTTGCTGGCCTGCTACACGGCTTTGTCTGAGCACCGGCCTACTGCTTTACCGGAGCTGCCGATTCAGTTTGCGGATTTCGCTCTCTGGCAAAGAAACTGGCTGCAGGGAGAGGTGCTGGAGGAGCTGCTCGACTATTGGAAGCCTGCCCTTGCAGGGGTCCCCGCTACTCTTGCGTTGCCCACCGACCGGCCCAGGCCACCGGTACAGACGTTCGCCGGAGCGAATTTCACTCTGAGACTCAGCTCTGAACTGAGTGTGGCCGTTCGGGAGTTTGCCAAACAGAAGGGCGCGACCCTCTTTATGGTCGTGCTTGCCGTTTTTAAGGTCTTGCTGTATCGCTACACCGGACAGCCTGATGTTGTCGTCGGCACGCCGGTGGCCGGACGCAATCGCTCTGAAACCGAGGCGCTGATCGGCTGTTTTATCAATAATCTCGTGCTGCGCACCGACCTTGGAGGCGCCCCGACATTCCTCGAACTGTTGGAGAGAGTTCGCAAGGTTGTTCTTGGCGCCACCAGTCATTCCGAGTTGCCCTTCGAGTATCTCGTTGAGCAATTGCAACCGGAGAGAAACCTCAGCGCTTCACCTTTTTTTCAGGTCATGCTCATTCACTTGAACGCTCCGAACCAGGAGGTAGAGGTTTCTGATCTTCGAGTGGATCCTTTGCTTGAAAACACCGGCACTTCCAAGTACGACCTTACCGTGTATCTGGAGGAAGCAGGCGAGAAGCTCATCGCAGGCTTCGAGTATAACACGGATTTGTTCGAGGCATCTACGATACAACGGCTTGCCACTCACCTTGAAACGCTGATGCAGGCAGTCGTTGCACACCCGGAAAAGGCCATTTCCGAACTGCCGCTTCTGAATGAGGAGGAAATGCGCCGGATCCTCGTGGAGCGCAACCAAACCGCTGCTGCCCTCGATGGGCCTCACTGTTTTCACCACCTGTTCGAAAAGCAGGTGCTGGACAGACCACAGGCGGTTGCGGTCGAGTTCGGGGGAGACACGCTCACTTATGGCGGGCTGAACGAGCGGGCCAACCGCCTGGCAAACTACCTTCGCGGGCACGGCGTCGCGCCGGACGTCCTTGTCGGACTGTGCGTCGAGCGTTCGCTGAGCATGATGGTTGCGCTTCTTGGCATCCTCAAGGCAGGCGGAGCCTACGTGCCGTTCGACCCATCTTACCCGGAAGAGCGCATCGCATATATGCTGCAAGACGCCGGCGCTTCGGTCCTGGTTACCGAGGAGCCTTTGTTGACGCGACTTCCGGAAACGAACGCCGACACGATTTGTCTCGACCGGGACTGGCCGGAGATTTCCGCCTGCAGCGCGGACAACCCGCTTTCAAAAGTTTCCGGCGACCATCTCGCCTACGTGATCTATACCTCGGGATCGACCGGTCGGCCCAAGGGGGTTGCTGTGCGGCATCGTTCGCTCGTCAATTTTCTCCAGTCCATGGCCGAGCGGCCCGGACTCGGCAGCGAGGACGTTCTGCTGGCTGTAACCACCCTGTCCTTCGATATCGCGGCGCTTGAACTTTACCTGCCGCTCGCCTGCGGCGCGAAGGTTGTTCTTGCCAGCCGGGACACAGCCTCGGACGCGCGCCAGCTGCGAGAGTTGATGGAGAGCTGCTCAGCCACGGTCATGCAGGCCACGCCTGCCACCTGGCGCATGCTGATTGACTCTGGTTGGGAAGGGCACGAAAATCTGAAGGTGCTTGCCGGAGGAGAGGCTCTCCCGCCGGAACTCGCTGGCCAGCTTCTGCCGGCCTGCAAGTCGCTCTGGAACATGTACGGGCCGACCGAAACCACCATCTGGTCGCTGGTGCAACCTGTTGTCGAAGCCGGCAATCTGATAGCGATAGGTAAGCCGATCGCCAATACCACGGTTTACCTTCTGGATGGTAGCTTGCAGCCGGTACCCGAGGGTGTGTTCGGTGAGGTCTATATTGGCGGGGACGGTCTTGCCCGCGGCTATCTGCACCACCCGGAGCTGACCGCCGAGCGCTTCCTGCCAGACCCGTTTTCCGAACGGCCTGGAGCACGCGTCTACCGTACCGGGGACCTCGCGAGATACCTTGAAGATGGTACCATCGAGTTTGCGGGCCGCATCGACCACCAGGTCAAGATCCGGGGATTCCGTATAGAGTTGGGGGAAATCGAGGCGATCCTCGAACAACATCCTTCCGTTCAGCAGGCAGCGGTCACTCCCAAGGAAATGGCCCAGGGGGATGTCCGTTTGGTAGCCTACGTGATCTACACTTCGCATGATGAACCGACGGTGAGCGAGCTGCGAAAATTTGTACGCGCTAAACTGCCGGATTACATGTTGCCATCCATTTTCGTAACGCTCCAGGCGTTACCGCTCACGCCCAACGGAAAGGTCGACCGCAAAAATCTGCCTGTACCCGCTGGCATGAGAGCAGAGGTTAGCGAGGGATTCGAAGCCCCTGCGACCAACATGGAGACCTTCATCGCCTCTGTTTGGGAAGAACTGCTCGGAATAAGAGGCGTCAGCGTGCACGACAATTTCTTCGATCTGGGCGGTCATTCGCTATTATCTATGAAAGTTATTTATCGCATCGAGGAGA
>CAZTNL010000251.1:0-5360 GCA_964614885.1 uncultured Calditrichaceae bacterium
TTGCACGCCGGAGCTACGCCGGGAGCGAGGAAAACGCGGTGTCGAGTGGGTGCGCCAGCTCCATGACAGCAAGAATGTGGTGGCCCGAATTCATGCATTCGCCGGCCTGGCGAGCTAAGCGAAGGCTCCGGCACAAACGCATCCAACTCCATGAAAGACTGGAATTAGCACACCCGGGCGGCGCCTTTCCCGCGCCTCGCAGGGGCGTGTGGACGGCGAATCTTTGGATGCACATTTTTTACGAATTCGCAGGCTTTCACCCAGCAATGTCTGCCCGACGATTCCTGTGCAAATTCAGACCATAGCTGCGCAAAAAATGCGCAAGCACAGGATCTGTGCACCTCGACGGATCTTTATCCTAATATATTTATTTACAGTATCTTACGTTTATCCAATATTTGCCTTCTGACATTGGTATGATTCTTGAAAAACCCACCTTCTACCGAACAAGCCGGGACAGCCTGTTCGCAAGCAGAGGGCACGGGTAGCTACAAATCACACCTTTGATAAAGAGCCGAGGCAGTGTTGGCTCTACTCCTCATGCTATCCTCTATGAAGTCACGGGGAGCCGGCGTTTTCGCCGACCATAAGAGGACAACACATGAAAACGCTCGAACTCAGAGTGCTTTTTTGTATGCATGACGCATACGGGTTTCAGGGTGTGCACCTTGCGGCTGCGTTAAGTGAGAAGCTGTCGAAAGTCTTTCCGCGCATTTCCTCACTCATCTTGACAGGGCATGAGGCGCCTCGCTCAGTTACCCTGGCCCCATATGTCCGGTTGAAGCGTATCCCAGCGTCGCCTGCCAGCTATTCCTCCAAGCCAGGCACACAGAGCCGCAGTGCGACAATTCTGTCTTCGGTCAAACGTTTCCGGGCGAATCTGGTTATCGCCGAGGTAGGGCCCACCGGGCTCGACCCGGGCTGTCTCGCGGCGCTACAGGACCTGCGAATAGCATCTCCTAAAACCAGGATTGTCATCGCGCTGCGCGACATTGTTGACCATCCGGTTACATCGATCCCCATTTTCGTACAGAATGGTTTTAACGACTCGGTTCGTGACATCTGCGACCAGCTGTGGATCCTTGGAGACCGGCGCGTTTTCGATACGGTGCAGGAATATGAAATGTCGCAGGAAGTGAAGGACAAGTCTTTCTATACGGGATACCTTGCCACTTCGCCGCGCCATGCAGATGCTGTTCGGGCCCGGTCCGAGTTGGGACTCAACGGCCAGATATTTGCGTTGATCGTCGATGGTGGCGGGGAGGACGGATTTCGCCTCCTCAAGAGCTACGCGCAAGGCGCCAGGAAGCAGGGGGAACCCCCCATCGATGCCCTTCTCCTTGGAGATCCGGGAATGGACCGCCACCGGCGCACTGAACTAGAGCGATACTGCGAACACCGGGGTGCTCTCCGTTTTCGCGAGCTTTCCGGAGATTTGTGGCGCTACGTTGCCGCGTCCGACATCGTCGTGAACAACGGTGACTATCCGACCGTTTGTGAAATTCTCGCCTTGCGGAAAAATGCTTTAATCCTCCCGTGTGTTCATCCGAGGAAGAACCGGTACATGCGCTCCGAGCGTTTGGCGGCTTTGGGGCTGGTGCACGTTGTCCAGCCGGGAAACATGTCTCCCAGCGACTTGCACCGGCGCATCATGCAGCTTGCCGCCGGGCCAGCTCCCGCGGCGCCTACCGAAAAAATCGACCTCAATGGCCTCGCGCGCTGTGTCGCTCTTGCTGCAGAGCTTTGTGGTGAGTTTCTCCCAAGCGGCACGGGGCAGCGCGTGACTGTGGTAGATGAAGAATCGATTGCAGTGAGGGGGAACTGATGAGCAAACAGCCAAGAAACATTCCGGATCGAGGACACGGCACCGAGTTTCCGTTTGAAAGGAGTCTGCAGGAAGTGCTTACGAGAACCTCGCGCTCATACTCGACCCCGGTTGACTTCTTTTTTCGTACCGACAAAGTCGATACTCTGAACCCGGGCCTGCGGGAGTTGGCCGAGATCTTCGTTGGGGTCGGGATTCCGCTGCATCTTCACTTGTCGCCAGAGACCCTCACGGGGGAGGCTGAAGAATACATTAGAGACTTGAAGAACGACTACCCGCGGCTTGTGGCAATCGGTCAGTACGGTGGAGCGGCCGCGCGAGCAGAGCGACGGAGAGAACGGCGCTCTGCGACCAGGGGAAACAAAGAACAAGCCGAACAGTTCCTGGAAATAGCGCGCGGGAAAGACATTTTGATTTCGAAATTCGGTGCTTCATTTTTCCCAGCTTTTGCGCCTCCGGCGAATGTCTACACCCGGGACACGCTTTTGAGCCTGCGCGAGCTTGGGTTCAAAGTCATTTCGGCCGGTGGCGGGCGGATCGGCCTCAACGGCTACGACCTGGTCGAAATCTCACCTTCTGTCGACACGCATCGTACCGATGTGCCGGACAGGATGAAGAAACCCGCTCACTTGCTGTTTGATATTGGCTCGGCTTTGTTGCATCGCCCGATGGTGGGCATCCTGCTTCATCCGGATCAGATGGCATCTGGCGATTTTGAATTTCTCCGGTTTTTCCTCTCTATTCTCAAGAACCACCCTGAAATTATTTACCCAACTTTTGAGGATATTTGCTCCTGGTTTGGGGCTTCTGTCGGTATCCTGCAGTTTTAATGGACCGGTCGGCTACGCCGCCCAATTCGCGCCCCGCTGCATTTGTTGTCAAAATTGTTGCAATAATGGCTCGTTCGTAGTACATTACTATTCCGCAACTCATTAAGGAGTCGTCCGGCGTTTCACCGCCATGTTTGTCAACGGAGCTGCATGCAACCTGGCTTGTGTGAAAAATGCCGGTTTACAAGGGTGGTTCGCAACACCCGGGGCGTCGAATTTTATTACTGTCGGTATTCGGCAGTCGATTCAGGGTACGCCAAATATCCGAGGCTGCCCGTCCTTTCTTGTGCTGCCTTTCAACCATCTGAAGGAGGTCACGGAAATGAAGCTCAAAGATATTTTGAAGAATAAGCCTGATGACGTGCTGACGGTGAGGGAAGATCAAAGCGTGCACGAGGCGATCAAGGTGCTGTTCAAGAACAAGATAGGCGCCCTGCTCGTTGTCGACGCCAACGACAAACTGAAGGGGATCATTTCCGAGCGCGACGTGCTCTGGGAGTGTGTCGATCGGGACAATCTGCTGCGCAAGACGCTGGTCAAGCAGGTGATGACAGACGACCTGATCATCGGCCTGCCCGAGGACGACTTGGATTACTCCATGGGAATCATGACGCAAAACCGCATTCGTCATCTGCCTGTCATGCAGGGTCGGGAAATTGCCGGGATCATCTCCATCGGGGATCTGGTGAAGGCTCAGCTTCACGAGCAGAAGTACGAGAATCGTCATTTACAGGAATACATGTTCGGGTTTCCCGCCTGAGGCGCTATCCCACATATTTGTTGACAATCGCGCAATAATTCGCTAAACTCGCTTTATCGAACAGCTCACACCTGTGGAGGCGCCTAACCAGGGGAGGTAGTCCACACTTGAAAGCTTTTTCATTTCTCGCGCACAACGGCCTCATCCAAATCGGTATCGAATACCAGGGGGACCTGTATAATTTTTCCAGGGCATGGGATTACTACAAGCAGTTGAAAAACAACGGGAAGGGCCCTGACCTCGGATTTCTGCAGGTGATGGTTGAGGCCGATTTCCTTCAACTCGATACTTTGCAGGAGGTCCTCTTTGCCCTCAGAGAAGTCCGCTCCATAGACGACTTGAAGCTGAAGGAGCCGGTGCAGTTCCTGCCGCCCGTCGGCCGGCCGCAAAAGATATTGTGCATTGGGAGAAATTACAGGGAGCACGCCGAGGAACTCGGGAACGCAGCCCCCAGCGAGCCGCTGTTCTTCGCGAAGTCGCCTTCATCACTTATTGCGCACGGGCGGGCGATCCATTTACCGAACGGGATAGGCCGCGTCGATTATGAGGGTGAGTTGGCTCTGGTGATCGGGAAACGGACAAGCCATGTTGCCGAATCGAAAGCGCTGGACTATGTGGCCGGGTACAGCCTCCTGAATGACGTGACCGCCCGAGATATTCAACGGGCAGACCAGAAAGCGGGCCGGCCCTGGTTCCGGTCGAAAAGCTTCGATACGTTTTGCCCGCTCGGCCCTTTCCTCACTCCCACCGCTGCGGTGCACGACATCGGACAGCTCCAGCTGGAAGTGCGGGTCAACGGCGATGTGCGGCAAAGCGCTTCCGCCAGCTCCATGATTTTTCATCCAGCGGAAGTTGTATCCTATCTCTCCCGCTATTGCACGCTCGAAGCCGGGGATGTCATCGCTACCGGCACTCCCGCCGGAGTCGGCGAAATCAGCCCTGGCGACAGGGTGGAGGTAGAGATTCTTGAAATCGGTTGCTTACAAAATCCAGTGAAAGAGGCCAAGTCTGGCCAGTAAGGTAATTTCTAACCATCATGGAAGGAGGACTCCCATGGAGAAACTGCGTGTACCGTTTACTGTTCTTTTGGCGATCTGCGTTTCGGCGCTTGCGGTCGTTGCTGCAATGCCGCAAAAGGAGGTGTTGATTAAGTTTCGTCCGACGGCTTCCGCGCAACTGCGGGATTCGCTCGTCAAGGAGCTGGGACTGGAAAAGGTCAAGCGCTTCGACGAGATCAATGTAGATAAATTCCGGATCAACTCCGACTACTCGGTGGCGGAGGTCGTCCAGCTTTGCAGTAAAGCTTCGTTCGTCGAGTATGCTGAGGCCACCCAGGCGGTGCGGACTTTCACGGCTGCGGAGCCTGCCGCTGCTGCCGCGCCCGTGGCCGCAACCAAACCGGCTGAGCCTGTGGCGGCGCCGGCTGAACTCGCTGAATTCAAGCCGGGCGAGGTCATTGTCAAGTTTAAGAAATCCGCAGATCCGGACCGGGTTATCGGTGTGCTGGCTGCGGCTTCGATTTCCGTGACAGAGCGCTTCGATCAGATTTCTGTCTTGCACTGCACGGTGGGTGGCGGAAAATCTGTGTTGAAAGCGATCGAGGAGTGCAACGCTAACCCAGATGTCGAGTATGCGGAGCCGAATTACGTGTATTATGCTTCGGTCGAGCCCAATGATCCCCGGTTTTCCAGCCTCTATGGCATGCGCCAGATTCAGGCGCCGCAAGCCTGGGACCTGCAGACCGGCAGCCAATCGGTTCTCGTCGGTGTTGTCGACACGGGTGTCGATATGAACCATGACGACCTGAAGGCGAATATGTGGCAGAACCCCGGCGAGACCGGTGGCGGCAAGGAAAACAACGGCATCGACGACGATGGCAACGGATTCGTCGACGACTACCGCGGTTGGGATTTCGTCAACAAAGACAACAATCCCTTCGATGACA
>CAZTNL010000252.1:0-5358 GCA_964614885.1 uncultured Calditrichaceae bacterium
AGCGTTTGCTTTTGCCCGACCGTGATCCATTTCACATCGACGCCGCTGACTTTTAACGGTCCGGCAAACAAAGTGAGCTCGCCGATTTCCACCTGGTTCTTGTCATTGACCCGAAACGCCAACTTGCCTCTGGCGGGTTTCGTCACTTGCTTGCCCCGCAATTTCACCGTAATCTTGGTGGTGGTCGGATTCAGGGATGCGCTCGAGCGCACCATCCAGGTGTTCAGCGCTTTCGTGGCCTTGCCGAGCCCATCCGCGCCGCCGCAAACCTTGTACACTTTGACGTTCTTGGGCGCATCGTTGACCTCACCACACGGCGCCTTGCCAAAGACAATATCCAGCGCGCCATCCTTGTAGGCCTGTTCATACTGCTTGTTGCTGGCATCCTGTTCAAACCACCACTTGAGAGCAGCGGCCTTGTTCTTTTGAGCGGCGGCTTCGACCTCCTTGTTCGTATCCGTTGGTTGCTTGCACACCTCGATTTGAATCTTGTCAACCACTTTTGATTTTGTCTTGTCCACCATCAGTTTTGGTTTCACGAAAATCAGGTACTGAGCACCTGTCATGCGTGTCTTATCGTCGCGCAGCGGCGCATCGCGCCACTTAACGCCTGTGGCATTATTGCCGCCAAGCGTGAACTTCTTGCTGAAGGCGCTTGCAAAGGCTGCGCGCGGCGTGTAGAGCTGGTAATCGACATTGGCGCTCACGGGCCCGCCCGGTTTCGGTGGACGGTAATCGTACTTCTGCGTCGACCGAAGCACGGCATTGGGCAACTTTTGGAATTTCTGACTGAACCAGGTCGGCAGCTTCGTAGCGCGTGTGTCGTAACCCACGATCAGTTGTTGAATGTCCTGTTTAAACTGGAGATCGAGATAGCTGGCGCCACTAAAGATTTGGTCCTTTCTCGAAACCTGCAGCAACCATGTGCCGCTCAGCGCAACCGGCACCCTGGCACCGCTCGCCGGCTTGTAGGGCGCGTCTACATAAAAAGCTGGCGGAGGTGTCGTTGGATTCGAATTCAGAAACTGAACGAGCTTGACCTTGCCCCCGGCGTGGTTTGCGGACTTGGTCAAAACCGGCTTTGGAACCGTTCGAGTGTACTCGACCACGTCTCCGGTGCAGCGGTAACTGGCAACTTTCGCAAAGTCAGTGGATTTGTACGGGCAGATCAGGTGACAGCGCGGCAGCATAAGCAGGTAAGCGATAAACAAAAACAACACGACATCACGAAAACGACGCCAATTCATAGAAGAACCCTCCTCTTCAAAACGTTCACAGCAATTGTTTTGATCGCCGGGAGATGTGTCTTTGGGATTGTTCCGGAACAGCGCGCAATTCGAAATAAGACCGATAAATCTTATTTCTAATACATCTTTGATTCCGGAAATGCAAGCAGAAAAATTACATTTCTTTCAGATAGGCTGGGCAGGGAGCGATAAACTTCCCGTCGAGGGCGGAAGGCGGAACGGAACGCTTCAGGCAGGCAGCCGCTTGATGATCACCAGTGTCGTATCATCCTCCCACTTCCCGCGATTGCCAAACTCGAAGACCGTGTTGAAGATCACGTCGACGATCTCCGTCGCGGACTTGCGCTGGTTTTCGATGACCAGCTCCTGCAGCCGCTGAATGTTGAAGGCCTCTTCCTCCCGGTTTTCACGCTCAAAGAGCCCGTCGGTGTAGAGGACGAGGACAGAGCCCGGCGGCATATTGGCAAACGAGCGATGCAGCTTGATGTCGGGAACGGCCCCGAGAATCAGGCCGGTCGCCGCCAGGTTCTGAACATTTTTCCCATGAACCACGAACGGGGCCGGGTGGCCGGCGTTGACAAAAATGACGTGACCGTCTAACTCTATTTCACAAAAAAACAAAGAGACAAAACGCGAAGAGTAGGTGCTGCGGTAGATGACGTTGTTCAGTTTCTCGAAGCTGTGCACCATTTTCAGGTGGCGCTCGATACCCATGCGCATACCGATGACACAATCCCGTACCAGCAACGCCGCCGGCAGGCCGTGGCCGCTGGCGTCCCCGATACAGACGCCGAGGATATCGTTATCGAAATCGAAAAAGTCGTAAAGATCGCCGCCGACGATTTCGGTCGGTTGGTAACGGCCGGCGATCTCATACCCTTTCAGAGACGGCCATTGGGGCGGCAATAAGCTGCGTTGAATTTGCGCCGCCTGTTCCAGCTCGCTGTGAACGGCCTCGGAGAAAAGGCGGTAGTTGAGCGCGGTGCGAATGGCGTTGAGACTGAAAATAATCTCTTCCCGGACCCAGCCGGGGCGCAGGTCCAAAACCAGGATCCAGCGCTGTTCCGGGCTGCGGATGATAATGGCGGCAGGCACGGAACCTGTGCCGCTGCGTTCAGTGATCGCCGGTGCTCCGCCGGACTCCTGATTGTCGAAGATGTAGTTGCCGTGCTCAACCACGAGTTGCACGGCCTCGGAGTCGCGCGGAATGCAGCGCACGATCGTCTTGCCCCTGGAGTTGAACTTGTTGATGAGAACGAACTCGTCTCCCTGCTCTTCATACAGGCGCAGGCGTTCGATGTGCAAAACGTCGCCGAAATCGCGCTGGACTTCTTCGAGAATGGAGCAAACGAACCCTTCGCCGACCTTGCCGAGCCGGATCTTTCGCAGCAGATCATCGAAGGTTACATAGAATGTTTTTGGATCGACCATTAGGCGGACAATTTATCAAATAGATGTTTCAATTACAACCGAAAACAGCGCCAGAATTAGACTGCATAATCTGAGTTGCTTATCACGAGCGGAATGGGTGACGAGTGAAATGCTTTAGCATTTCATAAACGCTAAAGCGTTGCGCTCCATAAACCGAACAGCCGTGCTCAGATTGTGGGCACTCCATCTGGCTACAAATAGCTCCAAACCACCGACTCAGCGAGGCTACGAACGCTTTGCTATGTATTCTTTCGTCAGCTTCCCCACCTCCCGTGCCAACAATATGAGCGCGATAAGGTTCGGGAAAGCCATGAAGGCATTGCCGATGTCTCCAATCGTTACGACAGTTCGAATCCCTTCCTCTGACGGCAAGGAACCAAGAAACATCAGGAGAATAAATGTGAATCGGTAAGCGGTCCGAATTTTGACACCGGCAAGATATTCGAGGCATTTCTCGCCGTAATAGGACCATCCGATCAAGGTAGAAATACCAAACAGAAGAGAAGAAAAAACAACTACCATGCCACCGAACGGGATAACGGAATTGAAAGCGTACATGGTCATATCGATACTTTGCAGAGCCCCTTCGGTCTTGTAAAGTTGCCCTTGCATATAGGCCCCGGTCACCGTGATCACAATCGCTGTCAAGGAGCATACGACGATGGTGTCGATGAATGTGCCCATCATAGCGATCTGCCCCTGGTGTACCGGCCCCTTGGTCTTGGCTGCGCCATGGGCAATCGGCGCGCTGCCCAGACCGGACTCATTGCTCAGGATACCGCGGGCCACTCCAAACCGAATGGCCTGCTGCACACCGATGCCGACTGCGCCACCCAAAGCGGCTTTGGGCGCAAAGGCAGATTTGAAAATCAGGACGACAGCCGCCGGAACGGCGCTGGCATTCCATAAAATGATGATGATTGCGCTGATGAAATAGAGCACAATCATGGTTGGCACCAATTTTTCCGCGACTTGAGCGATGCGCTTCACGCCGCCAATAATGACCATTCCCACGAGCACGGCGATGATCGCTCCGACCGCTCCCTGAACCAGAGTCGTCTGGCCAGCGCTACTGATCATTCCGGCGTCTCTCATCTGCTTGGCGACAGAGACAGCCATGGAGTTGGTCTGGAACATGTTGCCCGTGCCTATCAGGCAGGCTATCGTGCCTGAGACAGCGAAAAAAATGCCGAGCGCGCGGCCAAAACCGCCGCCGATGCCCTTCTCGCAATAATACATCGGGCCACCTGCCATGCTACCATCCTCGGCCAGTTTCCGATATTTTACACCGAGAACGGCTTCGGCATACTTTGTCGCCATGCCGAACACCGCTGTGATCCACATCCAAAAAGCAGCACCCGGACCACCGGCTGCAATAGCAGTGGCAACGCCGGCGATGTTGCCGTTGCCAACAGTAGCCGACAAGGCAGTCATCAACGCCTGAAATGGGGTAATATCTCCCTTTTCGCCTGCTGCCCCATCTTTCTTGAAAGCGCCACGCAACACCATCATTGCCGCGCCTCTGAACCGCCGGACCTGGACAAATCCAGTTATGATGGTCAAAAGAATGCCCGTTCCCAGCAGCAGAATCACCATCAAGGGCACCCCGCCAAAAATCTGCGGCCCCCACCCCCAGACAAAACTATCAGTAGCTGAGATCCAGGCCTTCAACGTTTCCCACATAGTGTACACCCTCCGTTTCGATTCAGCAGCACCATGCTATTCAGCTTGGCTGCGCATGTATTGAGTTTGAAAACGATGCAACAATGGAAATCTATTGGGTAGGTTTTCCTAAAAAAAATAACAAAAATTCAATAGTTGTCAAGAAGTATTTTCCACGGATTGACTCACAAAAAAGTTGATTTGCAAATTGCAAAGTACTTAGTTCCCTCGTAACTCCTTTGTTAACCTGAAAGAATCGTAGCCACTGAGGCATTGAAAGCGATGTTCCAGTTCATAGTACAGGCAAAAAAATGGTACGACCGCTTCGAACGCTTCAACCCGGTGGTCTTCTTCTTCGGCGGATTCACCTGGGACAGCATCACCCTCAGGCGCATCGACACACTCAGCGACAACCTGGTGCTCTTGTTTTACCTGGTCGCGTTCGGCGCGCTCATGTGTCTGACGCTGCTGGTCGACAGCGGCAAGGTCCGGCATAAATTCGCCACAAAATATGAAGCGTGGTTTCCGCTTGGCCTGCAGTTTTTCCTGGGCAGCCTCTTCAGCGCCTACGTCATCTTCTACTTTCAGAGTGCGTCCCTGTCAAAAACCAGCGTTTTCCTGTTGTTGCTGGCCGCACTGCTGGTGGCCAACGAATTCCTCGAACACAAACTGAAAAATGTCTACCTGCTGCTCGGCCTCTACTTCCTGGCGAGCTTCTCCTTTTTGATTTTCTTCATCCCCGTGATCTTTGGCGTTCTGAATATTTTCACCTTCCTCAGCGGCGGGCTGCTGAGTCTCGCACTGGTAGCGGCACTCGCGCTTCTCCTGCGCCGGCACAACATCTTCCCGTCGCAACGCCGTTTTCACCACGCGCTCTTTCTGGTGGGCGGCATCTATCTGTGCATGAACCTGCTCTACCTCTTCAACTGGATTCCGCCGGTGCCGCTGTCGCTGAAGTCGGGAGGCATCTACCACCACGCGGCGCATGATTTGAAAAACGACAAGTTCGTACTCCGGT
>CAZTNL010000253.1:0-5336 GCA_964614885.1 uncultured Calditrichaceae bacterium
CTGCGCGCACCAAACGACGAAAAGCTGGCGGCGCTCCGGGCGGCGGTCACGCAACAGGCCCGGGTCACGGCGATCAACCACAAACTGGAAATGAAGCTGGAGTGGCAGGATGAATTCGCAGCGGCGGTTAACGACGCTGGCGCAGTACGACTCGTGGAGACTGCTGCGGCCAGGGCCGGGCTGGAGTTACAGAAGCGCGACGCCCCATTCCGGTGGTCGGAAGACTTCGGCCAGTTCACGCGTCACTTTGGCGGGGCCTTATTCGGCCTTGGCTCCGGCCTCTCGCAGCCGGAGCTGCACCGCCAGGATTATGATTTCCCCGATGACTTGATCGGTCCCGGCGTCAGACTGTGTTACGAAATCGTTCGTGCGGCGCAGGCAGCAGCATAAAGCGGTTCTGACTTTTCAAGGTCAACGGACCGCGCCCACCTTCCGGTCAAAAACCTATCCTGCATTATTCACAAAATTTTGCCGCAAAGGCGCTAAGTCGCGAAGAAAACAGTAAGAAATCGTCATTAGCTCAAATTAAGACAAGTCATTGTTTTATTAGGCTTTGTGTCTCCGCGGCTTTGCGGTTCATGAATTTTTCAGGCTAGAGTTACGAGCGCCCTGCCCATCCTCACTATTTCACCATCGACGCCAGCATTTCCTCCACGTCCGTAGTTGGCGCTTTACAGGCAAAATTCTGGCAGACGTAGGCGGTTGCCTTGCCGGCGATACTGCGTTGCTGCTCCGTGTACGGCGCCAGCTTGACGATCTCAGACGCGTCGCCGTCCGGGCGGAAGATGACGACCTTGTTGGGAATGAACTTCTCCTGCAGCGCCCGCAACATTTTCCGGGTATCTTCGCGCTGCAAGTCGCCGGCGACAACCACTTCGAAGGCCGGGCCGACTTCAAAGTCCAGCGCCGACATCAACTGCGTATACGCGCTGGGGCTGCTGCTGACCTGCTTCTGAAACGCCTTGCCGATGGCGACCGCCTTATCCTCGAGCGTCTCATCGCCGGTCATCCGCGCCAGGCGAATGAGGTTGGCTGCGGCCACGGAATTGGCCGAGGGCACGGCGCCGTCGTAGATTTCTTTGTTGCGCACCAGAAGGTCTTCGCTGTGATTGTCCGCTGCCAAGAAAAAAGCGCCGTGCTCTTCATCCCAGAAATGGCGGATAAAAAGCTCGTTCAACGCCAGGGCCTGCCGCAGATAGACGACATTGTAAGTGGCCTCGTAAAGCTCGATCATTCCCCAAATCGTAAATGCGTAATCTTCGGCGTGGCCAGGCAGGCCAGCCTCGCCGGCGCGGAATCTTTTGAGCAGGGTGCCGTCGTCATTTCTCAGCTTCGACATGATAAACTCCGCCGCCTTTTCCGCCGCCTTCGCATATCCTGGTTCATTCAAAGCCGCCGCACCTTTGGCCAGGGCCGCGACCATCAGGCCGTTCCAATCAGTCAGAATCTTGTCGTCCTTGAAAGGATGAACCCGTTTTTCCCGAACCGCGAAGAGCTTTTGCCGCGCCGCTTCCCATTTCGCCCGCAACGCTTCTGCGCTCATGCCCTTCTCCTGCGCCAGTTCTGCGAGGGAATGTTTCAGATGCAGGATGCTGTCGCCCGTCCGGCGGCCGGTAGCCTGGTCGGCAAAATTGCCGCCGGCTTCAACATTGAAGATCCCGGCGAAAAACTTCCCGTCCTCCTCGCCAAGCGCTTCCTGCAACTCCTCCGGCGTCCAGAGGTAGAAAAGCCCCTCTTCGCCTTCGGAGTCGGCATCCTCGGCCGAGTAGAAACCGCCTTCGGGTGAAGTCATGTCGCGCAGCACATAGTCGAAGATTTCCCGCGCTGTCCCGGCGTAGGGCTCTTTGCCGGTCGCCTGAAACGCTTCGACATAGGCCATGGAAAGCATCGCCTGGTCGTAGAGCATCTTCTCGAAATGCGGCAGCAGCCAGACCTGGTCCGTGGCGTAGCGATGCACGCCGAAGCCCACGTGATCGTAAATGCCGCCCAACCGGATCTGTTGCAGTGTCTTCTCCACCATTTCCAATGCATGCGCATCGCCGGTTCGACGCCAGCTTCGCAACAGAAAGGTCAAATTGTGCGGGGATGGAAACTTGGGAGCCTGGCCAAATCCGCCGTACTCAGCGTCGTAGCGCGAGGCGAGCTGATCGGCCGTTTTTTCGAGAAGCCCGGCATCGAGCGCCTCCCCGGCCGCCGTTTGCGAGTTCTTTTTCAGAAAATCGACGACGCGTTCGGCGCTGCCCAGCACTTTCGTGCGGTCGTTCGCCCAGGCGGCCTTGACCTGCGGAATGAGGTCGAGCATCCCTATCCGCTGGTAGCGGCTTTCTTTTGGCAAATAAGTGCCGGCGAAAAACGGGCGCTTGTCCGGCGTCATGATGATGGTCATCGGCCAGCCGCCGCTCCCGGTCATCGCCTGCGTCACCGACATGTAGAGCTGATCGATGTCCGGCCGCTCTTCGCGGTCGACTTTGATGCAGACAAACGCGTCGTTCATGAGGCGGGCCACGGTCGAATCCTCAAACGACTCATGTTCCATGACATGGCACCAGTGGCAGGTGGAATAGCCGATCGAGAGAAAAATCGGCTTGTCCTCCAAATGCGCCTTTTCGAATGCCGCCTCTCCCCAGGGATACCAGTCGACGGGGTTGGCCGCATGCTGGAGGAGATAGGGGCTCTTTTCAAACACCAGCCGGTTGTAATAGGGTCCGCCGTCGTCAGGCAGACGTTCGAGTTCTTCAGCCGTCGGCAGCACAACGCGTCCCTCGGCGTCGCGCTCAGGGGCGACGTTGCTATCGGATATCTGCATAAAAATCACCATGGAAAGTAAGAGGAGTGAAACCATCAGGAGCACCAGCGTTTTTGTATTCATTGTTAGATCGTCCAGTCTCTAAGCGAAAAAAATGGCGGGTCGGAGCAAGGCGTCGGTCGGGGCAGTCCCGTTCAGAAAGCGATGCCGGACAGCTGTGCGGAGAAGGAAACCGCGCCGCGGCTGTCGCTGCCGCGGCGCAGGACACATCCGGTGAATCCTTACTTCTGGCGCACAAAATCGCCGCGTTGAAAACCCGATCCTTCCACAACACGACACTTGGCCGCTTTGCCTTCGCCCACCTCGGGATCGACGACCACGATGACGCCCACTTTGGTGTCGACGCTACCCAGGTCCAGCCCGGTATCCGGGTCGACCAGGGCCTCCCCCTTGCGGTAGATAACGAAACGGTCGCCGCTCTGCAGCCCACTTGTGGCGCCCGCATTAATGAAAACCATCCCGCCCTTCTGCGTGATCACTTTCGCCTGCCAGGGAATACGGACGGCACTCTTGTCGACCAGCTCGACGACTCCCTGCACTGCTTCCCGTGCAGCCTTGCCAACCAGAGACTCATCGAAGGACTTGCGGTTGTTGAAGTTGAGCTTTCTCGTATTCACCCGGATTCCACGGGATGATTTCTCTTTGCGGATGCTCTCGGCGGTAACGATTTCTCCGGTGGTCGTGTTGACCATTCGGCAATCGATAGCCACGGTGGCAGACTGACTCTGAACGCCGAGACCGAACCCTTTAATCCGCCCCCCGGTATCGCTTTTTTTGTAGCCAAATTCAGTGACCGCGCCCATAACCGCGAGTTCAGCTCCCAGCACTTTACCAAGTTTGGCCGCGCTTTCAGGCGTCACGATGCCTGACGTCCCGAGGTCTTGCTCCTTCAGAATCTCGTCCAGGTTCTGGCGTTCGATGACGCGATAGTTGCCGCTCTTCACCAATTCGGTGGTCAGCATGTCGCTCATCCCTTCGCCCACACCTTTCCTGTTCCACCAGCCAAACGACTTGTCGGTCTTGTCCTCGAATACGAAGACGGCGACCCGCTTTTTTATTCTCTTACCATGCTCATCCTTGACGCCGGCATAACTGACGTAGCACTGGGATGAGAGCAGAAACAAGCACACCCACAAACTCAACGCCATGCGTTTCATGTCGTTACCCTCCTCTGAAATTTATGATGTCGCAAAGCAAACAGAGGTGAATGTAGCCAATCCGCAATAAAAAAACAACTTATTGGTCAGTAAGGAATATCTGTAGGCAGGTGGGGGGAGCCATTAAAGTGAAAAGGCCGGAGGAATGGGCTTTTCACAAGCGGAGGAAAAGTAAGGGTATATGAGAGAGGGCACCTTTGCGTAAAAAAATTACGCCGGTACCACCCGGGCCGCTTTCACGACTTCAGGAGTACCGGCGTGCTCTTCCCGTTAGATGCAATATAGATATTTCGTGAAATTAACAAAGGCCGAATATGCGAAACGTCTGTTTTACTGTATAAACGGTCGATTTAGCATGATAAACGGTTCATGGAACGCTGGAGCGTACCGCGTGCCCGGTGCCGCCAGCCAGGTCCATCCAGGAATCAATGTCGAGTTCCAGGCCAACGAAATTAGAGGTGCGCATGGACCGAAACTCCCGCCCGGTAAGCACATTCGCCAGGTGGCTAATGCCCGGGTTGTGCCCGACGACAAAAACCGCTCCGACCGCGTTCGGGAGACGGCGCAGCACGTTCAGGAAGGAGTCGGCTTCGGCGAGGTAGAGCGCATCCTCGATAAACACTTTCTCGCCGGCAAGGCCGACTGCCTCTGCAATGACCGCAGCGGTTCCGTGCGCCCGCGCGGCCGGGCTGGTTAGAATGCGTTGCGGCCGCCCGGCTTCCCGGGTCAGTCGCTTCCCTGCGTCGCGCGCTTCCTGCCGGCCGGCGTCCGTCAACCGGCGCGCATGATCCTGCCCTTCCAGGTCGGGCATCTCGGCCTCGGCGTGACGTATCAAATAAAGGCGTTTCATCTGCTACACCATTTCTCCTTGACCATACTCCTGCAACCACCGTTTCATAAGTTCAGGAGTCCCCTCAGTAGCGAAAATGCTTAATCTGCTCCCCCTTCTGCCCCAGGTCCGCCATCGCGGCGATACCGATGTTCAAGTGAGCCTCGGCCCAGTCCGCAGTAACCTTCATATCCGATGCTTCCGTCTTCACCCCCTCGGGTGTGATCGGCACATCCGATACCAGCAGCAGTGCGCCGCGTGCAATCTCATTGTAATGGCCAACCACAAAAATCGTCGCAGTCTCCATGTCGATCGCAATGCAGGTGCTTCGGCGCAACTGGTCGCGAAATTCGTTGTCGTGCTCCCACACGCGCCGGTTGGTCGTATAGACGACGCCGGTCCGATATTCATGGCCCTGCTCGATGATCTTGTCGGAAACAAACTTGTGGAGCTTAAATGACGGCAGCGCCGGCACCAGTGGCGGGAAATAGTCGTTGCTGGTGCCCTCTCCCCGGATGGCGGCGATGGGTAGAATAAAATGCCC
>CAZTNL010000254.1:0-5334 GCA_964614885.1 uncultured Calditrichaceae bacterium
GCAAAACCATACTACATTACAAAATCATAGAAAAGCTCGGCGAAGGCGGCATGGGAGTGGTTTACAAAGCCGAGGACACGAAGCTCAAACGCGAGGTCGCCATCAAGTTCCTGCCGCGACAGATTGCCGCCAGCGACGAGGAACGTGCGCGCTTCAAAATCGAGGCGCAGGCAGCCGCAGCGTTGAACCATCCGAACATCGCCACCATCCACGCCATCGAGGAACAAGACAATGAACTGTTCATCGTCATGGAATATATTGACGGTCGGGAACTGCGGGAAATTATTCACACCCCCCTTAGTCCCTCATCGAGGGGGGAATTGAAGGGGGGTGTTTTGTCCATCAACGAAATTATTAATTACGCCATCCAAATCGCCGCTGGCCTGCAAGCCGCGCACGAAAAAGGTGTGGTGCACCGCGACATCAAATCCGCAAATATTATGATAACCGACAAAGGTCAAGTCAAAATTATGGACTTTGGTCTCGCTAAAGTGAGCGGCGGCGCGCAATTCACCAAAGTCGGCACTACCCTCGGCACGGCGGCCTATATGTCTCCGGAGCAAGCGCGCGGCGAGGAAGTCGACCAGCGTGCCGACATCTGGTCCTTCGGTGTGGTCTTGTATGAAATGCTAACCGGAAAGCTCCCCTTCAAGGGCGATTATGAACAGGCGGTGATTTATGCGATTCTCCATGAAGAACCGCAGCCAGTTGCTGATTTGCGAGGTAATGTTTCTTCAGAATTGGCACAAATCATCACGAGAACATTGGAAAAAGAAGCGGACACCCGCTATCAGAAAATGGCAGACCTGATCGTTGACTTCAAAAACTGCAAAGAACCAACCTCTTCAAGGGAAGCTGCTGCAGAAGAGAGAACGATTCCTTCCATCGTTGTCCTTCCGTTTGCCAACCAGAGCCCGGACGCTGACAACGAATACTTCAGCGATGGGCTTACCGAAGAAATTATCGCGGACCTGGCAAAAGTCAGGGCTCTGAGCGTGATTTCCCGAACGTCGGCCATGCAGCTCAAGGGGACGGACAAGGACGTGCGAACCATCGGCCGCGAACTGGGCATTCGCTACGTTCTGGAGGGAAGCGTGCGGAAGGCCGGCAATAGGCTGCGGATCACGGCACAGCTCATCGACGCGCTCACCGATGCGCACGTCTGGGTAGAGAAGTACAACGGTACGGTGGAAGACGTGTTCGATCTGCAAGAACGCGTTTCCCGGGAGATCGTCAGTGCATTGGACGTAACGCTGACTTCGGACGAGGACAAGCGCCTAGCGCACCATCCCATCGCGGACGTTCGAGCGTTCGAACTCTACCTGCAGGCACGCCAGGAGCTGAGGCGATACGCAACTGAGCGGGCATCGAAGCTGCTGGCGCAGGCGGTGGAGATCGAGGGCGAAACGCCTCCCTTGCGGGCGCTCATGGCCTGGGAGAAAGTGTCGCAAGTCAGGGCCGGGATCAATCGTGATATGCGACCGCTGGCGGAAGCGGAGGCAGAGGCGAAGGCCCTGCTCGAGCTCGCTCCGGACGCGCCCTACGGACATGCGTTGCTCGGATACATCGAATATGAGCGCGGCCATCTGCCGCAAGCGGTTCAGCATCTGCGATCGGCGCTGGATCGGGAGCCAAACGAAGCGGACACGCTCTTCTATCTCGGCGTAGTCTATATGGCGGCGGGCCATAACGGCGCAGCGGTGGAGACCAGCAATAGGTTCCTTGCCAGTGATCCGCTCGCACCGTTCGCCTTGACACTCTCGGCTGTCACCCATTGGTTTGTCGGACGGCCTGAAGAGGCGACGAAGAACCTGCAGCGCGCCCTGGCGATCGATCCACAGAACTTCATACTGCGCTGGACTATCGGTTACACTTACGTCAGCCTGGGCCAATTATCCCAGGCGGCCAAACATGTGACGTGGTTGCGCGAGACAGGACCAGATGTCCCCTACACCCGCCAGCTTCAAGCGCTGGTTGATGCGCTGAAAGGAAAGAAAGAACGCGCTCTGGCGTGCCTTGCATCGGTCGAGGTCGCACCGCTCGATGCGCACAACAAGTTCCATCTGGCTGAATCGTATGCAATGGCCGACGCCATCGATTCAGCCCTGGATTTGCTGGAACGGGCGGTCGACGAAGGATTCTACCCGGTTCCGTTCATCGCCGAGCACTGTCCCTTCCTGGAGCCATTACGAGACACATCACGCTTCGCTGCAATTTTGGCAAAGGCGCAACATCAGGCGGACAGTTTTGAGCGGAAAATTGGCCAGGGTGGGAAGAATGGCTAAGCTCTACACCGCCTAAGCTTCCGTCTCTGCCAGGTCTGAAAGAATCAAAGAATGAAAAAGGGCGATATGATTGAACAGAAAATACTGCATTACAAAATAAAAGAAAAACTCGGAGAAGGCGGCATGGGTGTTGTCTACAAGGCAGAGGACACCAAACTCAAGCGTGACGTCGCCATCAAATTCCTGCCGCGGCAGATTGCAGGCAACGATGCGGAACGCGAGCGCTTCAAAATCGAGGCGCAGGCGGCGGCGCTAAACCACCCGAACATCGCTCACGTTTACGCCATCGAGGAACACGACGACGAATTGTTCATCGTCATGGAATATATCAAAGGGAGGGAATTGCGGGAAATGATTGCCAACCTTGAGAAGGTTCTGAACCTTCGCAAGGTTCTGGACGTCGCCACTCAGATCGCCCTAGGCCTGCAAGCCGCCCACAAGAAAGGCATCACCCACCGCGACATTAAAAGCAGCAACATCATGATTACGGATGAAGGCCAGGTTAAAATCATGGATTTCGGTCTGGCGAAGGTTCGAGGCGGAGCGCAATTCACAAAAGTGGGCACTACCCTGGGCACGGCCGCTTACATGTCTCCCGAACAGGCGCGCGGCGAAGAGGTTGACCACCGAACCGACATCTGGTCGTTCGGTGTGGTCTTGTATGAAACGCTAACCGGAAAGCTCCCCTTCAAGGGCGATTACGAGCAGGCGGTGATTTATTCGATTCTGAATGAAGAGCCGGAAGCGGTTTCTACATTGCGTGCTGAGGTGCCGGAATTTTTGGAACGGGTTCTGGCGAAAACACTGGCTAAGTCACCAGAACAACGCTACCAGGAAATGAGTGCACTGCTGCAGGATTTAGAAAATGAAGCGGTCATCAAGCCCGGTACACGAAAAAGAAGCGCGACCGGCTTTAACAGGGAAAATATCGGCAATAGAAAGAGCAGGGTGATCCTGTTCTCGGGTTTGGCTACGGTTCTGATTATCGCCGTGACGGTTGGCTTTTGGAGCCGTTTTTCTGGCGATAAGAGCGCTTCAAAGCCGCGAATCAAAAGGATTGCGGTTTTGCCGCTGGAGAATCTGGGTCCTGCGGAGCAGGAATATTTTGCCGATGGCATCACCGGCGAGATTACCAGCCGGCTTTCCGGATTGTCCGGTCTCAGCGTCATCGCCCGTTCGAGCGCCATGCAGTACAAAAAGACCACCAAAAGCCTGCAGCAAATCGGGGAGGAACTCAATGTTGACTATGTTTTGGAAGGGACGCTGCAATGGGGAGAAAATGCGCAGGGTGGCAAGCGAATCCGGGTAAATCCGGAACTTATCAAAATTGCCGATGCCACCCAGGTCTGGTCGCAGCCATACGAAGCGGATTTTTCCAACGCCTTTAAGCTGCAGGCTGACATCGCCGCAACGGTTGCCGAGGCCTTGAATATCACGCTGGTGAAATCGGAGCAGCAGGCTTTGCGTAGCAAGCTCACCGATAATTCGGAGGCTTACGATATCTACCTACGTGCAATTGAGTATTCAACAAATATTAACTACGAGAAACGATTGAGAATTGCCGAGGAATGGTTTCTAAAAGCAATCGCACTGGACAACAATTTCGCGGCTGCGTATGCAGGCCTTTCAATGGTGCAATCCGATATGTATTGGATGTATTTCGAACGTAATGAAGAAAATTTGGCCCAATCCAAAACGAACGCGCAAAGGGCTCTGACCCTGGCTTCAAATCTCCCCGAGGCCCATGTGGCCATGGGAAACTACTATTATCATGGTAAACTGGATTACGAGCCGGCCCTGCGAGAATACAACGAAGCTATCAGACTGCAGCCGAACAATGCAGAGGCATTTCTCGGCATGGGCTCGGTTCTCCGCCGGCAAGGCAAGACGAGAGCAGCTCTTGAGAAACTTAGAAGAGCGTTTGAGCTTAACCCTCGAAATGCCGCGTTCGCCGATGAGGTCGGTGGAACCCATCTTTTGCTGCGCGAATATGAGCAGGCTGAGCAGTTTTCCGACCGGGCCATTTCGTTGGCGCCTGATGCCGCCTATCTATATCCGGCCAAAGCTCAGGTCTCTTTACTGCGTCGAGGGGACACAAAACAAGCGCGCGCCGTTATCAGATCGGCGCTGGAAAGGAAAATAGGCGTGGGCGATCCGTTTTTTAGCTACACCCTGGCGATATGTGACGTGTTGGAAGGCAATCTTGTGATGGCATTAAAGCAGCTCACGGGTATTGGCAAGGTCGATGACCAATATATGTTCAAGCCCGAAGCCTTACTCGTTGCCTGGATTTATGGATTGATGAAAAATGAGTCGCTGGCAGGTAAAAAATATGACTCGGCGCGTCAGTTGCTGGAGAGAAAAATCACGCAAGACCCGGAAGACTCCCGGTTGTATAGCTCGCTGGGAATCGCCGATGCCGGTCTCGGCCTGAAAGCCGACGCCATCCGTGCAGGCAAACGCGGCGTTGAGCTGCTGCCCATTTCTAAAGAAGCGTGGCGCGGCAGTTTTCGCCTGCTCGACCTCGCCCAGATTTATGCGATGACCGGTGAGCCGGACTTAGCCATGGACTTGCTGCATGAATTGCTGGCCAGCCCAACGGATGCGATTTCCGTGGCGCTGCTCAAAATCGACCCGACCTGGGCGCCGCTGCGCGAGCACCCACGCTTTCAAAGTTTACTCAAAAAATATTCATCAGGTGAATCGGAATGATAGGAAAAACCATCCTCCATTACAAGATCACCGAAAAGCTCGGCGAAGGCGGCATGGGTGTCGTGTACAAAGCTGAGGATACGAAGCTCAAGCGCGAGGTCGCCATCAAATTTCTGCCGCACCAGATTTCCGCCAGCGGGGAGGAGCGGGCGCGCTTCAAAATCGAGGCGCAGGCGGCTGCTGCGCTAAACCACCCGAACATCGCCCACGTTTACGCCATCGAGGAACATGACGACGAGACCCGTCAGGTGCCGGGCAATGTGTTCATCGTCATGGAATATATTGATGGGCGGGAATTGAAGGAGATCATCCATGAAATCCCCCCTGACCCCCCTTT
>CAZTNL010000255.1:0-5328 GCA_964614885.1 uncultured Calditrichaceae bacterium
GGTCATTTTCCAGGGCAGCAACGAAAACGCGACTTCGAAGACGGCGCATTTCATTCTGCCGAGCGCCGCGTTCGTTGAAGAGGATGGGACGTTCACCAATTTTGCCGGCAGGGTTCAGCGCATCCACAAGGCAGTAGAACCGCTGGGAGAGTCCCGGCCCGACTGGTTGATTTTCCGGGAAATGGGGAAGGCGCTCGGAGTTTCCATGCCCTACTTTGAGGCGGAGGATGTCTTCAATGCCCTGACCGCCAGCGTCGAGACCTTCGCGCAGCTCAACTACGGCGAAATCGGCGAGAACGGAGCGGCGCTTGAGCAGGAGAATAGAAAAAAAGCAGGAGCGAAAGTTGCCTGATGCCAAGTAGCATAGGAATCGTTCTGGCAAAGCTGGCCCTGGTGCTGGTGGTTGTGCTCAGCTTCGGCGGGCTGCTGACTTGGGTTGAGCGCAAGCAGAGCGCCGTCATGCAGGACCGGGTGGGCGCCAACCGCGCATCCATGTTTGGCCTGCGGCTCATCGGCCTTTTTCATCCTCTGGCCGACGCCATAAAGATGTTCACCAAACAAAGCTTCACCCCAAAGAACGCCGAGAAGTTCCTTTTTACACTGGCGCCTGGAATCTCTGTGTTTTTCGCGCTTGTTGGTTTCGCTGTCATTCCCTTTGGCGACACGCTCATGATCGGCGATTCCGCTGTAAATCTGCAGGTCGCGCCGCTGAACGTCGGTATTTTATATCTGTTCGCGGTCGCGGGCATGGCCGTGTACGGCGTCGTTCTTGGCGCCTGGGCTTCGCGCAACAATTTTGCGCTGCTCGGCGGCCTTCGCGCTTCGGCGCAGATGCTTTCCTACGAAATTGTGCTCGGCGTTTCCATACTCGGCTGCATCATGGTTTACCAAACCGTTGATTTGCAGGAAATCGTGCGTTGGCAGGGCGCAACGTTCTGGGGCTGGCTTCCGGCCTGGGGCATCTTCCTGCAGCCGCTCGGTTTCGTCCTCTTCCTGACCGTGGGCATTGCCGAAACCAAGCGCGTGCCGTTCGACGCGCCGGAAGGGGAGTCGGAGATCATCGGTTACTTCCTCGAATACAGTGGAATGGGGTTCGGCATGTACTTTCTCACGGACTTCGTCGAAACCGTGATGATTTCCGCGATAACCGTAACCTTGTTTCTCGGCGGCTGGCAAGTGCCCTACCTGCACCCGGACGGATTCTACTTTCCGTGGGGCTCTGTTCAACCTCTGGCAAACTGGGCGGTGACTCTGTTGCAGGTGGCGGCGTTCACGCTGAAAGTGGTGGTTTTCCTCTGGCTGCAAATGGCGATTCGCTGGACTCTGCCGCGGTTCCGGTACGACCAGATCATGCGGCTGGCGTGGAAGTATCTCCTGCCGGTTTCGCTGGCCAATATCCTGATTACCGGCATCATCCTGGTGGCACTCAAATGACCCTAAACGTTCACGACAAATTCAGGCCGCTGAATTTCTGGGAGAAGATCTACCTTCCAGCCATTCTCGCGGGGCTGGCGCTCACCATCAAGCATTTTATGCGAAACATGCTGGCGCATACGTTGCGTCTTGTGGGCATCAAACTGAAGTGGCCCGGTTCGGTGACTATCCAATATCCGGAATTTCTGCGGCCGCTCTTCGCCCGGCTGCGTACGATGCACCGGCTGACCCGGCGCGAGGACGGTACGCCGCGCTGCGTGGCGTGCATGATGTGCGAAACGGCGTGTCCGGCGCATTGTATCTACATTGTCGCCGATGAGAAAGAAGAGAATGTGCAGATAGAGAAGATGCCGAAGGTCTTCGATATCGACCTCGGTCTTTGCATATTTTGCGGGTTCTGCGTGGAAGCCTGCCCGGAAGACGCGATCAGAATGGATACTGGCATTCTGGAATTTTCGAACTACACGCGCAACGGCATGGTGCTGGACATGAAAACCATGCTGGGACTTTCCGCGGGCAAGGATCGCTACGCTCAGGTCGGCGAGGACGGCGCGCTTCTGTCGACCGACTACCTGAAACAAGACCAGGCTTCCTGGCGGTCAAAAGAGTGACCGCGGGGCGCCTGATTTGGCCCATTCCGTGCCCCATTTTCCTGAGTTAACTACTTGTGTTTGAAACCGGCTTTTTGTATATTCGCGAATTCGTGACCAACCTGATATAGCTGGAGAATGCGGAGGACGATTCTTATGGCGCGAGAAGCACAGCCATTTGTAGGTAAAGAAAAGAAATTCCTGGAAGAAGGCGTCTACGGTGAGAATTTCATCATCACCTCTGTCGACAGAATCCTGAGTTGGGCGCGCCTTTCTTCTCTTTGGCCGATGACGTTCGGGTTGGCCTGCTGCGCCATCGAGATGATGGCGACGGCTGCTTCCCGCTACGACCTCGACCGTTTTGGCGCCGGCGTCATGCGCCCCAGCCCTCGCCAGACTGATTTGATGATCGTGGCAGGTACCGTCACCATGAAAATGGCCGACCGTATCAAACGCCTTTACGATCAGATGCCGGAACCCAAGTACGTGCTTTCGATGGGCAGTTGCGCCACCAGTGGCGGACCTTACTGGAAACATGGCTACCATGTCCTCAAGGGTGTTGACCTCATCGTGCCCGTTGATGTGTATGTGACCGGATGCCCACCGCGTCCGGAGGCACTGATAGACGGTGTTCTGAAAATCCAGGAGAAGATTCGCAAAGAGAGTCTTTTCAAGCTCAAAAGTCAGGAGAAGGCCAACCTATGACACCGGAGGAAATTTACGAAAAGCTCAAAGAGAAATTCGGTGAAGACATTATCGAATTCGACGGTGAGGCGCTCGACCCATATTTAAAAGTGACGCCTGCCCGCATCTTCGAGATTGCAACGTTCCTGCGGGATACACCGGAGCTGGACTTTTCATCGCTCATGTGCCTCAGCGGCATGGATTACGGTCCGGACAAAGAGCCGAGCCTGGGCGTGGTTTATAGCCTGCATTCGATTAAGCACAGCCACAAACTGACCCTTCGGGTGGACCTTCCGCGCGAAAATCCCCGGTTGCCCTCGGTTGAAACTGTTTGGCGAACGGCGGATTGGCACGAGCGCGAAGCCTTTGACCTGCTCGGCGTCGTTTTCGAAGGCCACCGGGATTTGCGCCGCATCCTCTGTCCGGACGATTGGGAAGGCTACCCGCTGCGCAAGGATTACGTCGTGCAGGAGTACTATCATGGCACGCGCGTTCCTTACCAGGAGGACTGGACCGACTACCGTACCCTGGCGACAAACCCGGAGCGCGGCAATTTCGTCTTCGAATTTGAAAGTAAGGTTCCCGACCTGGTGAAAAACGGCAAGAACTCGGACAGCAAAGCTGGGGAAAAAACCGATGGTTGATTACTTTCGCACGATTTACCGCGCGATTGTGACGATTGCCGTGGGTATGGGGCAGACATGGAAGGCGCTGTTCCGGCCGGCTATTACTCTGCAGTATCCCAGCGAGCGCTGGCAGCTGCCGGTCGATGCGCGCGGTCTGCTGTTTACCAACATAGATGACTGCATCGGCTGCCACAAGTGCGCCCGTATTTGCCCGGTACAGTGCATATACATCGATACGGTGAAAGCGACCGCCGACGAGGATTTGGGCAAAGCTTCATCCGGAAATCCGATTCGACAGCACGTGGTCCGTTTCGATATCGATATGTTCAAATGCTGCTACTGTGATTTTTGCACCACGGTCTGTCCAACAGAGTGCATCTACATGACGGACGTTTACGAAAACGGCGTCTTTAGCCGCGAAAACGGCATCTATCATTTTTCGAAATACGCACCGGAAGAGGCGACGGCTCTGCTCAAACGCGAAGCAGAAGTAGAACTGCGAAAAGCAAAAGCCAAGGAGGCGGCCCTCGCAGAAAAACAGAAAGCGGCTGCGGCCAAGGCTGAGGCCTGAGCGATGGCACGCCGGCTGCCGATTGAATCAAGCTAACGCAGGAAAAACAAGACTGGAAATGACGCATGTTTGGTAACCTCTTTAAAAAGAAGCGCTATATTTTTGAAGACGAAGGCGCCATGGTCATCGATATGGACCACTCCGCCGGACGCTACCATGAAGAGGCGATGAAAAAGCTCGAGATCGAGTCGTACCAGGGAGACGAGATGGTCGTCAACATGGGGCCACAGCACCCGAGTACCCATGGCGTGCTGCGGCTCGAGCTCGTGCTCGATGGCGAGATCGTCAAGAAAACCACACCGCATCTGGGCTACCTGCATCGCAATTTTGAAAAACACGCGGAAAACATCAGCTACAACGAAGTGATCCCCTTTTGTGACCGAATGGATTACCTCGCTTCGATGAACCAGGACATGGCCTATGCTCTGGCAGTTGAAAAGCTCCTCGGCCTGACCGAGCTGCCGGAAAAAGTGGAGTACATGCGTGTCCTTTGCTGCGAATTGAACCGCATCGCCAGCCACCTCGTGGCTGTCGGCACCTTCGGCCTCGATGTGGGCGCCTTCACTCCGTTTCTCTGGGCCTTTCGCGACCGCGAAAAAATCCTCGATTTGCTCGAATGGGTCTCCGGCGCCCGCATGCTCTACAATTACATTTGGGTCGGCGGCCTGGCGCGGGATATTCCTGCAGGTTGGTTGGAAAAGGTCAAAGAGTTCGTCGACTACTTCGAACCTAAAATGGTTGAGTTCGACAAACTGCTGACGAAGAATCATATTTTTATTGAACGTACCGCCGAAATCGGTGTTCTAACGCCCGAAGTGGCTATCAGCTATGGCTGCACCGGACCGGTACTGAGAGGCTCGGGCGTCAAGTGGGACTTACGCAAAGACGAGCCCTTCTCCGTCTATGATAAGCTGGAATTTGATGTGGCCCTTGGCAAGGGGCAGTTTGGTCCGCTCGGCTCGGTGCTTGACCGGTATCTCGTTCGAATCCAGGAGATCAGCGAATCGGTGAAAATTGTACGCCAGGTTCTTGAGGCGATTCCCGGGTTCATGGACCAGGACGTTCAGGAGGCCATTCCGAAGAGAATTCGGCCGAAGGCTGGAACCGAAGCGTACGTACGCAGCGAGACCCCGCGCGGCGAATTGGGCTACCTCGTTCGCAGCGACGGTTCGGATGTGCCTTTCCGGGTCAAGGCGCGCTCTCCATGTTTTCACAATATCAGCGTGATCGACGAGATTTCCCGCGGCGGAATGATTGCCGATATCGTGCTCATCATTGGCAGTCTCGACATTGTACTCGGCTGCGTCGACCGCTGAGCAAGCGCGCTGTCCATGTTTGAATTGCGAGCACACGATGCGCTACCCTGGTTTGCCGGGGTAGCGCATTTCTTTGAAACCAAATAAGAGACTGGCACATGGAAACG
>CAZTNL010000256.1:0-3542 GCA_964614885.1 uncultured Calditrichaceae bacterium
CTTCTAAAGTTAAAAAGGTGACCCTTTCTGATTTTTCGAAATCATATTTTGCGGTGAACAGTTTCTCTAAATTCTTGTTTCTCCGTGCCCTCTGTGGCTCCGTGGCAACATTTGTGAATTGATCAGGTTATGCAAAATATCACTTCTCGCCGGAAGGAAGCTCCCCTCCCCCTTTCTTACCGCTGACGCAAGGCCGGCCACTCACTTCTGCAATAGAATTTTCAACAAGCGCACTTTGGCGCCGGCACGCAGCCGTACCAGGTAAATGCCCGACGCCAGAGGCCGGCCGCCGGCATCGCGGCCATTCCAGAACGTCGATTGTACCCCGGCGCGCCTGACTTCGTCGACGAGGGTTTGCACGCGCTGCCCGAGCAGATTGAATACGCTCAGCTCGACCGCCATTTGCCGCGGCAGCCGGTATTCGATGCGCGTGCCTGCGTTGAAGGGGTTCGGATAGTTGGCCGTCAGCATGGGGGTATCCGGTAGGACAGCTTCGCCACCGGGAGGGGTAACGGGGCCGGCCGATGTGACGTTCTCGCCGGTCACTACCGTGAGGACTGGCGCGGCGCCGCTCTCTTTGGAAGCGAACACGAACCGCTCCGGCGAGGCATTCGCAATCACAAAACTGTACTCCCCGTCGCCGGCAATGGATTGTGTGAGATCGAAAAAGACCGCGTTTCCAGGCACAGCGCCGCCAGCCGAAAATAGTCGCCGGCCAATCGCAGGCGGCGCGCTGAGCCACGTCAGGCGCGACTCGGACCAGGGCGTGACCCGGTCTGCTTCATTATTGAGTGTCCGGTAAATCGTTCCCGCCGAATCGCCGGCGGCCACCACCGTCACTTGCAACCGGGCCTGGAACACCTCGCGTTCAATTCCGTTGACAAGAAACTTCAGATAGGCATTCGTGCGGCTGCCGGCACTGTCCCCGGCGGCCAACTCAGTCCGGTCTCCGTAGTTGCGGGCAGCATCGGTGGCCTCGACGTAGGTGTCTTCTGCCGGCAGGAACGTTCGTACCGAGTCGCCGACGGGCCTGACGAAATCGAACACATCGTCTGCAACGGTTTCTCCGGCGTAGTTTGCTACGGTGACCGGGCCCGGGGCGGCGAAAAATGGCACGCGAACGCGCAGTCGCGTGAAAGAATCGGCCGCGAACCGGGTTGCCGGGAAGCCTGCGAAGGCCACACTGGTCACTTCATTCATTCGTGTGCCGCTGATCGTTATCTCATCGCCGGCGGTTCCGGAACCGGGGGAAAAAACGTCGATGCTTGGCCGTAAATCGGCGACGGGTTGCGAAGTGATAACCAGCTCGGGCGCCTGCGTTCCTTCGGCGGAGCTGTACTGAATGGTCTCGGGAGCCGCCGAAACAACAGCCAAGCTGAGCGTATCCCGGCCGTCCCAGGCGTCAAGGGCATTGAATTCTACCCACTGGCCGGGCTGCTGCATACCGGCGGAATCGAGCGCGACCCCTTCGAGCTTAGGAGCATTGCCTGCGGTAAGAGCCGACTCGGTCCAGGGCGAACTCTGGCCGGTGAATGAATTGGCTGTCCGGTAAACCCTGCTGCTCCCGCCGCCGGCGACCACAAACAGACGGAGGGTGACCGCGCGGGCGCTCTTGTCCGCGCCGGACGCGTCGAATTTGAGATAGCCGGTCAGCGTGCCGGCGCCGGCCTGCAGGATGGGGCTGGCGCCGAAGCTGGTGTTTGGAGCGGAACTGTCCGTGAAACCGTCCTCTGCGGGACGCAGGATTTCTTTACGGATCGGCTGCACGACGACAAACGGGACAGCGCTCTCCACGGTTTTTCCCGCTCCGGTGAGGGCTATTTTCCCGCTCGTGGCCCCCGCAGGAACCGTCGCCAGCAGCACTGAATCCGATTCGATCCGGAAAAAGTCGGCCTGCAATCCGCCAAAAGCGATAGAGACGACATCTGAGAAGTAGCGGCCGCTAAGCCGAACCTGTGCCCCGACCGGCCCGGTCCGCGGCGAAAAGCCGGAGATGAGGGGGGCAAAAATGATGGTGAAACGCCCTTCGCTGGTGGCTGTGCCGAGGGCGCTTTCAAGCGCCACCGGCCCGCTGTTCGCTCCGGATGGTACACGCGCGAACACCAGGGAATCGGAACGAACGGAGAAACTGTCGGCTGCGGCGTCGCCAAAACGTACGCCCACCACATCCAGAAGGTTACGTCCGAAGATATCGACGCCGGTGCCGGCCGGTCCCCTGCCGGGGGTAAAACCGAAAATGACCGGCGGTCGCTGCACGCGGAAAACGCTGCTGCTGAAGCCCGTACCGACCGGATTGGAAACCGCGATGACACCGGTTTTGGCAGCCGCGGGAACCGTAGCCCGCAGCAAGCTGTCGGATAAGACCGCAAAAGCGTTGGCAGCGGCTTCTCCAAAGGCAACGCCTGTGGCGTCGAGAAACCCGGTGCCGCGGACAAACACCTGCACGCCCACCGCTCCTGCCGGCGGAGAAAAGGAGTCGACGACCGGCGCCGCGCCAACAGTAAATCTGGCCGTGCTGACCGCGGAACCGATACGATTTGAAATGGCGATCTTCCCGGACCGGGCGCTGTCCGGCACCGTGACCCGGATGAGAGTATCCGCGGCCACCGTGAACTCGGTCGCGAGCGTTCCGGCAAAGGAAATCGCGTTCACCCGCCGCAGGTTCTCGCCGAAAAGAGAGATGATCGAACCTGCCGGCGCCCGCTGCGGGGCGAAGGAATTCAACACAGGCGGTTTGTCGAGCGAAAAGCTGCCATCGCTGACATCGAAGGGCTGCGCCGCGCCGGCAGGCCGAAGCCGGATAAGAGCATTGTCCGTCACCGGCGCCGGCACGGTCCAGGTGAAGGCGCTATCGTTGGCCGTGCTGTCGGTGACGGGCTGCCAGGTGGCGCCGAAGTCGCCGGAAAAATCGATGGCCACGGTTGCGAACGCCGCCTCTGCCTGCCACCGAATCGTTTGCGTGCTTCCGGCCGCCCAAAGCTCTCCTCCGTTCGGCGCCAGCACTTTCACCGGCGGGTCGGCAAGAATTTCCACAGAATAGTTTTCCGTCACGGTTTGCTCGAATCCAGACGGGCCGATCTGTCGTTGTTTTGGGCTCAGGGTAACCGTCATCCAGCCCGGCCCGGACTGCGAGGGCAGCACAAGCTGGCTGTCGACCATCACATTCTTCAGGCCCGGATAGAAGAGCGTAAGCACGGCGTCCCGGTCGGGGCCCAGATTTTTTCCGATCCGGATTTTTCCCTTTGTCGTCTTAAAAGCTGCGACGATCGGTTCCGTCGATGTGATCCCGAAGCGGTTCTTGTAAAGAAATTCGCGGCTGCCAGAACTGAGATATTCGAATCCTGTAGGTCCGTCCTTGTAAAAACAGAGTTTGGCATCTGACCGCAGATCCCCGAGAGCATAGAGCGAGTCGCGCTTGTTGTAAAAATAGAATTCATCACCGTCCACTTTCAGGCCGCTGACGCCGAGCGAGTCGAAATAGAGACTCTCGAACTGCGCCGGCGGGCCGGCGGTCTTTTTCGGATAAAGCAGCGTCAGAAAAG
>CAZTNL010000256.1:3642-5299 GCA_964614885.1 uncultured Calditrichaceae bacterium
TCGAACTGCGCCGGCGGGCCGGCGGTCTTTTTCGGATAAAGCAGCGTCAGAAAAGTGGCGTCAGTGCTGTCCGCCGCTGGCGCCACACGCAGCAAATCGACCATGGAAGCGTCGATGGCGTACGGCCTGTCCCTGTTTATCGTGTAGCTGGGTATGCGCGGCTCGACAAATACCACCGGCATCTCGGCGCCGCCGGATTGCGGCGAAACGAGGAATTGGCCTGCGCTGCCGGCGGTTATCGCGTGGCGGCTGTCCGTACCGAGCAAATATTCATACTTGTGCGACTGCGCGTCGGCAAGCTCGTCGAGCATGACGACATATTTGCCCTTGCGGTAAATGACGTAGCGCAAAAAGCGAGTGAGATTGTCGTACGCGTCGGAGGCGTCTCCCAGAAGATAGCCCACACCTTCGGCATCCAGATAATCCATGTTCGCCTGGGTGGAAAGCACTTTCTTGGTATGGTCTCCCTTTTGCCCCCTGCCATCTACCAGAATTGTGTTGTGGCCGTAGGTTATCTTCTCGCTGCCCTTGTCCGGTCCGCTCTGCGGAAAGGCTCCGTCTTCGGCGGCAAGGTAGTCGTTGTCATAGAAAATGACAAACCCGTTCGCGTCGGGATGGTCGTGGCCGCCGGGAGAAAGCTGCTTGAGAAACCGTGCGTGCCCACCGGGCGAACCGCTGCGCATGTAGAAGAGCATCGCGTTCTTATCCCAGCTACTGCGAAAGATCGCTGCTTCCATATCGGGCCAGTAGCGGCTCAGCGGCAGGTCGCGAAAGGAGCGTTGCGGTACGCCGGAGTCGTCGTAGAAGAGGAACGTCGCCCAGTCTTCAGGGTTGAAGCGGGCGCTGGTTTCCTTCAGAAGGTAATCGATGAAGTCCAGGACATAACCATCGTCGTACTCGGAAGCGATGAGCGTGAGCAGCCCGATGTTACCGAACGGCCCCCGGCCTGGTTCACTGCGAACCTGCCGGCTGTCGGCCCAGGTCAGTGTCGCCAGGTCAGGGTGCTGCACGTCCGCATAGATTCGCGGGTAGCCGGTTTTCTGCAAAAACTCGCTGCCCGGGAATTGCCGGCCGAGATGAAACCAGTCTTCAGCCGGGTCGTTGTAGCGCAGCGCCTGAAAGAAAAGACCGACGTGGATATATTTTCGCCAGTAACCGAGTCCCTGGTGCGGAAATCCGTCGCTGCCATGTGCCCAGAGCACGCTGCGCGACTTTCCCTTGAAGTTGGTTTTGGCGGCGCTGAGCAGGCCGGCGACGAAGCGATTGAACGCAGGGTCACCGTCTCCCTGAAAAGCGAGACCGACCAACCCCTCTCCAGCCGAAGTGGTCCAGTTGATGTTGGTGTAGACGTCGTTGGCGACGCTGTTATCCGCGTGGTCGAGGACGCCCTGGCGAATGACAGCTTTGTCGCTGTCCGGGATCTGGTTGTAGAGCACGTCCCAGGCAAGAGCGCAGCCGAGGCTGATGTGTGCCCTTGACAGAAAGCTCCCCCAATTCGGCAGGACTGCCAGGTCCAGCATCATTTGTAACGCTTTGCGGCTGTAGGCGCTGTCCTGTTCGACGATGAATCCGATGGTGAGCTCACCGAGGGCGTCACCGTAGGCGCGTCCCGAGTCTATATTAGCGATTCCGGATGGCGTTACGTTCAGCGCGAAAG
>CAZTNL010000257.1:0-5258 GCA_964614885.1 uncultured Calditrichaceae bacterium
GGGCGGGGCACTCCGACCGGCACCGGACGCAGAAGGCGGTCGAGCACATAGGCTTCGGCGTTTGGGATGCTCCGGCCGATCGGCACAGGTCGCGTCGCATCAACGGGCGCGTTCGTCAGCTCCGCCATTGTTGCAACAACAGTGCTTTCGGTCGGACCGTAAGTGTTGAACAGTCGCGGTTTCTTCCCCCTGTGCGCCTGCCACTCGGCCAGTTGATCCGGGTTGGCGCTTTCGCCGCCAATGATGAGTAGCCTCAGGCACGCGGGTATCTCCAGATGTTCCTCCGACAGGGCAGTGACCATCTCGTGCCAAAAAGCTGTCGGCAAATCGAGAAGAGAAATGCGCCACTCAGAACATGTCCGCAGGAAGGTGGCCATGGAATCCATCATCGATTCGCTCCTCAACACGAGCGTAGCCCCGGTGAGCAGCGCCGGAAAGATCTCCTCAACCGCGGTATCAAAGCTGATCGAGGCGAACTGCAGGATGCGGTCTGCGGCGGTGATTTCAAAGCGCTCGATGGCGGCATCGACATAGTCAACAGCGGCCGCATGCGGTGTCATGACGCCTTTGGGTGTCCCGGTCGAACCCGAGGTATAGATGATGTACGCGAGATTGCGACTGTCCACCTGTGGACGCACGTACGCGCCTTCTGCAAATCCCGGCGCGTCGTCATCCAGGCAAACTGTTTGAGTGCCGCACCCCTGCAGAACAGTGTTCAGGGCAGTTTCTGTTAACAGCACTTTGAGGTCGGAATCCTGTATCATGAAACGCAGTCTGTCTTCCGGATAGGCAGGGTCCAAAGGAACACAAACACCGCCCGCTTTGAGAATTGCAAGCAGTCCGACGATCATCGACAGATTTCTTTCCGTACAAAGCCCGACGCCGCTTTCCGGCACGACGCCCAGTGACTGCAAATAACCCGCCACCCGCTCTGCGCGCGCGTTGAGCTCGGCGTATGTCAGTTGCTCCTCCCCGTGCACCACGGCCACCGCCTCCGGCGTCGCGGCCACCGCCTCGTCGAATCTCGCGTGAAGGCACGAAGTTGCCTGTCCCGGCACCTGTCCCCCCGCCCATGCTCGCAGCAGAGTCGTTTCCTCTTCGTTTGTCAGAAAAGGAATGGCACTGAGCGGTTTCTCTGGCTCTGCGGCCAACCTGAGCAAAATCGTTCTAAGGTGACCGAGCACCGCACAGATGGTCTCCGGGTCGAACCGTTCGGCATCGTAGGTTATTGAAAGACTTAAAGCCGCTCCGGGTTCGACGACCACGGCCAACGGATAGCCGGGCGCGCCGTTGTGACCCACCACTTCAGCGACGGTCACTCCCGGTGCTAATTCATTCAAAGAGACCTCGCCGAGCCAGTTCTCAAACACGAGAATGCTTTCGAACAGGGGAATTCCCGGCTCTATGCCGCTCCAACTCTTGACTTCAACCAAGGGCGTGAACTCGAACCGTCGCCCTTCCACCTGCCGGCCCTGCAGCGACGTGAGCCATGTTAGCCGGTTCTGTCGCCAATCGACAACCACGCGCGTCGGCAGGATGTTGATAAACAACCCCACCATGGACTGGACATCCTCCAGCGCGATCGACCTCCCCGAGACGATGCTGCCGTACACTACCTGGTTTTCGCGGCTGTAGAGCGACAGCACCAGTGCCCAAGCGGCCTGTACCAGTGTGTTCATGGTCAGACGGTTCTGGCGGGCAAATGCCTCGAGTTGCCTGGTTTCCTCCTCTGAAAGGCCGAGCTGCTCAGCGTCGTACGCGACAATGGGACCGTAAGTATCCTTTCCACCGCGGCCCATCCCGAGGGGAGTCGGCTCGGTCATGGCGCCAAGCTCGCGCCGCCAGAAGGCCTCCACTTCGGTCATGTCCTGATTGCGCAGCCAGGCGATATAGTCGCGATACGGTTTCGGCGGCGGCAACTCCCGTTTCTCCCCGCGCAGGAGCGCCCCATAAATATCGAAGACTTCCTTCAACAGCACCGAAGCGGACCATCCCTCGAAAAGGATGTGATGAAAATCCCAGCGGAAATGAAAACGGTTTTTTCCCAGCCTGAACAGGCAAAGCCGCATCAACGGCGGTTGGGTAAACTCTACGCCACGCTCGCGACTCTCCTGCAACCGGGCCCCAAGTTCGCGTGTTTGTGCATCGTCGGACAGATCGCTCAGGTCCAGCATCTCAAAAGGGAGCGCCACCTTGTCGTGCACTACCTGCGCCGGCTTTTCCATGCCCTCCCAGTGAAACGAGGTCCGCAACACATCATGTCGCTCAACGACCCGCTGCCACGCCTGTTCAAATGCGGTGATGTCGAGGTCTCCTTGCAGAGCATAGCTCAACTGTATCAGATAGAGTCCGCTGTTCTTGACAGCAAGGCTATCCGAAAGCATCCCCTGCTGAATCGGAGAGAGTTCGTAGATATCCTGAATCGCCATTATCTATCCCACTCGAAGCGTCTGCCCAGAATTTCGTAAAGGCGTTGGTTGTGCGGTTCGAAGTACCGCACCAGTCGTTTTCGCATTTCAGCGCTCATGTCCGGGTAGGGAAACGCGTTGAGTCTCTTAAAATTTTTCGGTTCAAATGCCGGAAGGTTAAGGAATGAAATCACCCGGTCAAAAGTCTCGGCCGGATTCGAACTCAACTCTTCGTTTCCTAATAATAGAAACTGCTCCTGCGGGAAATACTTCAGCCAGCGTTGCAGCTGGTCCGCATACATGCCACCGGTCAGGTACGAGTGGCGCAGGTCGAAGTAATTTGGGTCTTCCTGCAGGTACGCCAACTCGCGGTCCACAGCCTGGTCGAACGGCAGGGTTTCGAAGCCCACCCGGAGCTGGTGCTGATAATAAGAATAAGCCTTGTCCACCGGGTTGCGCAGAATGGCGATCAGTTTCACGTTTGGAATGATTTCGTAAACGCGTGCCGGCGCGTCGCGATCGAGAATATACTCCGGACTTGCTTCTCCGGTGAGAAGATCCTGCCGAAGAACACGCCGTGCATAAAATCGCGCCAGTTTCGTTGGGAAAAACGCGCGGTACCAGGACGGCCCGAAACGATAGTAACCGTCGAAATAATAGACTTCCTTGCGCAGCGCGGCCGCCACATAAGGGTGCTGCGTCAGATCCGCATACAGGGAGGTGGTTCCGCACTTTTTCGCTCCAAAAATCAGGAAGTCCGGAAGCATTCGAATCGGATTGGTCAGCCGAGCGAACTTCCATTGCAGCCAGCGGCGCTTCGAAGGCGCGGGGTTCAGGTTGGAGGTCAGCATCTTGTTTGCGCCCTCGACGAAACTCAAAGTGCCCTCAGGTCCGGTTATCCTGAGCCATACGGATTCGTTATCTTCATCGCCGGTAACTTCAAAAGTGAAGTACGGGCAGCTCTTCTGCCAGACCTCGGTGAACCGCTCCAACCTTTTGGCCCAATCCTCTGTCTGTGGAAACCGGAGCGCGGCTCCATCAGGCAGAGGCTTCATCTGTGCAAATTTTGTGAACACAGCTACTGTGTCTCTATACCGCTTCGATAGGTCCTCGTTCATCGAATCCTTTCCGGAATTTTTCTCTTCAGTCAAATGGTTACTTTGCTCGCCACCGCAGAATCGGATAGCTCAATAATGGCGGCAGGAATTTCAAAGGCACGTTCTCAGATGTCTGCACGGACTTCTTCTTCAACTGAGTGAGTACTGGCGGAAGCAGGTGGAGCAGGGCATTCTTCCACACGGGGCGATCTTTTGTCGAGCACTCCATCCAATCCGGCTCGTGGAAGTAATAGTCCATTCTCTGCAACGCCGGCAGCTCGGCGGTGTAGTACCACATCGCCAGAGACCGCCGCGACATGCTCGGCGGGCAGGCGATGGCATGCGGAAAACCGTGAAACGCCTTGGCGGTAACGGAAGAAATAATCATGCGGTTCCAGACCGGAAGGAACCTTTTTCCGACAACCATGTTTTCATCCCAAAGTTCGAGATGGCCGCCGTATTCCTCCTTCCAGTCCGGGTTCAGATACAAAAGCAGGTTCAACCTGCGATAGAGCTTTAGGTGCGGCTGCCAGTTAAAGTCCGTATGCAACCCCAGAAACCCGCCTGTCTCGATTTCATGCAAGGCCCCACCATGCAGATAGGGATCGCAGATCAGGCCATTGATCCCGGTGAGTTGCTCGAGGAAACGCAAAAAGACGGGGGCGCTGAGTGCCCGAATAAGATATTGGGTAGCCGGTCCCAACTGGTGCTCAAAATTCGCAGTTATCGATTTTTTGTGTGAGTTACCGGGTGTTTCCAGACGTCTCCAGTCTGAATCCGACTTCGACGGGAACTCACCGACAACGCTCCGCAATAGCCCATCGTCAACCAAGTTGTCAAAGCAACAATGCGGGAAAGGGGTGGCTTCGTCATACTGTCCCTTGTGCGCTTCAACTGTACTTTCAAGGTCGAGCAACGGGGTTTTCGGCTCGGCGAAAACTGTCATTAGTGGCACTCCTGTTTATGGTTTTGCCCTGCCGGAACCTGCCGAAAACTTACTCGCGAGCAGGATATCCAGATCTTTCTGGCTGAGCTTCGCTTCCGGAAAATCGGATGGCGTAAGCCCGCGTTCGTCCGCGCTGCCGCTGGCGGCAACCAGATCGCGGACCTCATCGAGGAAGCCGGCCACCAGCCGCTGCACCGTCGCTTTTTCAAACATGGCCGCATTGTACATCACCTCGACGCGCAGAGCCCCCTCCCGCACCATGCAGGCGATGTCGATAAGATGGCTTCGCGGCGTATCGGGGCTCGCGGCCAGACCGGCGTCCTCATCGGCAACCCGAAAGAGGGCATCCTCGCTGAGGACATGGTCGAACTGCCCCATGTAAAGGAAACTCACTTGCGGCTCAGGCAGCGCCTTCAGACTGTGGCGAAGACCCTCATCCGGCGCCAGGTAGCGCAGGATGCCAAAGCCGACGCCCTTGTTAGGTACGGCACGGAGCTGACCTTTGACGCTCTTCAAGACTTCCACCGGCGATGCGCCCTCTTTGCAGGTGAGCAGGACGGGAAACAGGCTGGTGAACCAGCCGACGGTTCGGCTGACATCCAGACCTGAAAGCAGATCTTCCCGCCCATGGCCTTCAAGGTGCAGCAGGAGATTCTTCTGCCCCGTCCACGTCCGGAAAGCCCTCATCAGGGCGGCAAGAAACGCCTCGTTGATCTGGCTTTTGAACGCTTTCGGCACATCGGTTAAAAGCGCCTGAGTCGTTTCCACATCCAGGTCCAGCGACAGCGTTTGCATCGAGGACAGGGT
>CAZTNL010000258.1:0-5231 GCA_964614885.1 uncultured Calditrichaceae bacterium
CCCCGTTCGAAGAAGTTCCGGGCCTGCGCCTCGAGGGTTGAAAGACCGCCAATGCCGGAGCCGGTAATAACCCCTATGCGGTCCTTGTCTTCCCGCTCGAAATCCAGACCGGAGTCCTGAACGGCCCTTGCCGCGGCCGCGATGGCAAACTGGGTAAACCTGTCCATCTTGCGCGCATCTTTGCTGTCGAGGAATTCGCCGGGATCAAAATCAACGACTTCGCCGGCAAATTTTGTCGGAAAGTCCTCGGTGTCGAAACCGTCGATCATTCCGATGCCGCTCTTCCCGGCCAGCAGATTCTGCCAGAACGTATCGGTGTCCCCGCCGAGCGATGAGACCACGCCCAGCCCGGTAATGACCACCCGCTGCGTGTCAGTCAAACTAGTCATACTTCGATCATTCGTTGGTTCGGTTCAACAATGCATTCCTACTCGGCTGAATCGACTTTTGCTTCGAGGTACTTGACCGCCTCGCCGACGGTGTTCATCTTCTCGGCGTCTTCGTCGGGTATCTCGATGTCGAACGCATCCTCAAATGCCATGACGAGTTCGACAGTGTCGAGCGAATCTGCGCCCAGGTCATCGATAAAAGATGCAGCGTCGTTCACTTCCGACGCATCAACGCCCAACTGCTCAACAATAATGTCCTTTACCTTATCTTTGAGTGCCATCTAACTCTCCTCCTGTTTGGTAGTTGATTGTTCTTACACTTATGAATATTGATTTCCCCAACAACCGATGCGTTTACATCGCCATGCCGCCATCGACATGCACGACCTGTCCGGTAATGTAGTTGGCGTCATCCGAAGCGAGAAACGCAGCGGCAGCGGCAACCTCCTCAGCGTTGCCAATCCGGGCCAGCGGAATCGTGGTGTTCAATTCTTCTTTCACCGTCTCGGGCAGCGCATCGGTCATATCGGTTTGAATGAACCCCGGAGCGATGGCGTTTACCTGGATGTTTCGTGGAGCGAGTTCCCTGGCCACCGACTTGGTCAAGCCGATGACGCCGGCCTTGGATGCACAGTAGTTTGCCTGCCCGGCGTTTCCCATCACCCCCACCACCGAGGTGATATTGATGATCTTCCCTGCCCTCTGCTTCATCAGTGGTTTGGTGATGGCGCGGATGCAATTGAACGTGCCCTTCAAGTTGACCGCGATAACGTCGTCCCACTGCTCCTGACTCATGCGAATGAGAAGATTGTCCTGCGTGATCCCGGCGTTATTTACCAAAATATCTATCCGGCCAAAGTGAACGAGCACCTGCTTTAGTACAGACTGCACGTCATCAAAATCAGCAACGTTGACGGCCAGCGGCAGCGACTTAACTCCCGCGGCTTCTACCTCGGAGGCCGTTTTCTCAGCGCCTCCCATGCTGGTGGCGGTAACGGCCACATGGGCGCCTTCGCTCGCCAGACGCAGCGCGATGGCACGGCCAATTCCGCGCGATGCGCCGGTGACAACTGCAACTTTCTCGTTAAGCCTGTCCATCTGTCAGTTTCGCTAAGGTTTCAAGTGAATTGATCGCGCGGCACCTGACCGAACGATCGATACGGCGCATGAGTCCGGTCAAAACACTGCCCGGACCGATTTCATAAAAACACCCGGCCCCGGCGGCGATCATGTTTTCAACCGATTCGACCCAGCGCACCGGGCTGATAAGTTGTTGCACTAACAATTTCTTGATGTCCGCTGCGGCGGTTACAGCCTCAGCCGTCACATTCGAAAAAACGGGAATGTTCGCGTCGACAATTCTCACCGTTTCCAGAGCTGAGGACAAGCCTTCGACCGCAAATTCCATCAGCGGCGAATGAAATGCCCCGCCCACGACCAGCGGCACGACTTTGCGCGCGCCCTTCTCCCCGGCAAGCGCCATGGCTTTTTCAACCCCGACCAGTGAACCTGATATCACGATTTGAGCCGGAGAATTGAAGTTGGCCACCGTAACAACCCCTGACTTGTTGGCGGTATCGCAGATATCGCGAAGGGTTTCCGCGTCGAGTCCCATGACGGCGGCCATGGTCCCGGGGCTGATTTCGCCGGCTTTCTGCATAAGCTCGCCACGAACTTTGACCAGCCGCAAACCATCGGCAAAGGTAAACGCGCCGGCCGCACAAAGAGCAGAATACTCGCCAAGGCTGTGGCCGGCGACCATGGCCGGAAGCAATCCGTTTTCGAGCGCAAAGCGGGTCAGCGCCACACTGTGTACAAAGATCGCCGGCTGCGTCCTGTCCGTCTGCTTCAGGGCCTCTTCGGGACCGTTAAAGCAAAGCGCAGCCAGGTCGAAGCACAGAATCTCAGCCGCCTCTGCATACAGCTCTCTGACACTTTCATGAGCGTCAAACAGGTCTCGGGCCATGCCGACAAACTGCGAACCTTGGCCGGGAAAAACAAGCGCATTTTTTATCGCGTCGTTCTGCATCGATGTTCCCTTAAAGGCGAATAGCTGCCGCTCCCCAGGTAAACCCGCCGCCAAAAGACACGATGACGCAGAGATCGCCCGGCTTGGCGATGCCTTTTGCCTTTGCCTCGGTCAGCGCAACCGGTATCGACGCGCTGGAGGTATTGCCATAGTCTTGAACATTGACGAACACCTTTTCCGGCGGCACCTTCATCTTGCGTCCGGTGGCATCGATAATGCGTTTGTTTGCCTGGTGAGGAATCAGCAGATCGATATCGTCAGGCGTGAGTCCGGTTTCTTCCATTATATGGGCGGCCGCATTGCCCATGGCCGTCACCGCGTGCCTGAAAACTTCCTGCCCGCGCATTTTAATGCAATTCAGATTCTCTTCCAGCGCCACTTCCGCCGGATAGCGTGTGCCACCGCCGGGCATCCACAAAAGCTCGTGCAGGCGGCCGTCCGTCTTGGTGTAGGTACCCAACACCCCGCGACCATCGCCGGAACTCGGGCCGATGACCGCCGCGCCGGCGGCGTCGCCGAAAAGAACGCAGGTGGTGCGGTCCGTCCAATCGACGATCCGGGTGAGCACTTCGCAACCGATAATCAGAACATTCTTGCTCTTGCCGGATGCGATGAAGCCGTCGGCGATATCGAGGGCGAAAATAAACCCGGAGCAAGCCGCCTGAATGTCGAAGGCGCTGGCGTTAACAGCCCCTATCCTGCTCTGCACGTAGCAAGCGGTAGATGGAAACTTAACGTCGCCGGTAACGGTTGCTACGATGAGTGTGTCGATTTCATCTGCGCCAACCCCGGACTCGGCCAACGCCTTGAGGGCGGCCTCAGCGCAAAGATCGGAATTTTGAATACTTTCATCCACGATATGGCGAACACGAATACCCGTGCGTTCCTGTATCCACTGATCAGTGGTGTCTACCATTTTTTCCAGGTCGGCATTCGTCAGCGTCTTTTCCGGAATCGCAGCTCCGGTCCCGAGAATCATCGAGCAAATATTATTCTGCATGCTTTTCCTCTCTCATACCTAGTAACTCATGGCTTATTCGCTCGTTAACACTCTGCCGTATCATCGATGCTGCTTCGGCGACCGCATTCCTTATGGCCTTTGGCGTCGAACTGCCATGACAAATCACACAGGTTCCATTTATCCCCAGCAAAGGGGCGCCGCCGTATTCCTCGTAGTCATAAATGCGTCTCAACCGGTCAAAAGTCGGCTTGAGAAGAAAAGCCCCCACATTCGAAAATATTTTCTTGCCAATTTTTCGCTTCAGGGTCTTGGAATAGACTCCATTGAAGCTTTCGGCAAACTTGAGGACGACGTTTCCGATGAAGCCGTCAGCAACGATCACATCGACATCACCGGCCATCACCTCTCTGCCTTCAATGTTTCCGGAAAAATTCAGACGGCTTTCCTCCAGCAGAGCATGTGCCTGCCGGACCGCGTCGCTGCCCTTGCCTTTTTCTGCGCCGATGTTCAACAAGCCGATTCGCGGACTTTCGAGCTTGTAGACATACCTCATATAGATGTCACCCATAACCCCGAAATGCAGCAAATCTATGGGCTTGCAGTCAATGTTCGCTCCGACGTCGACAAGAAATGTGACGCCCTGGCTGTGAGGAATCAACGAGCCCAACGCCGGCCGCCGAACGCCGCAGATTCTGCCGAGTCCCAAGAGGGCAGATGCCATCACCGCGCCTGTATGGCCGGCGCTAACAACCGCGTCGACCTTGCCGCTCTTGTGCGCTTCCATGGCGACGAGTATTGAAGCGTCCGGCTTCCTCTTGAGCGCGGCCATGGTTGACTCTCCCATGTCGATCTTCTGGGAGGCATGAATGATGGTAATTGGAAGTTCGCTAACGCGAAAATGGCGGGAAAGGTAGCTGTTGATGACTTGTTCGTCACCGATAAACGCTACCTCAAATTCTCCTTTCCCGGCCCGGACAGCCTCGACTCCTCCATGAATGATGGCTTCGGGGGCATAATCGCCCCCCATTGCATCAATTCCGATTCGCATCGGCCTTGCTCATCCGTTATGCGTTCCGATCAAGACCGCCTCCACCATCAAAGGGCAAGCTGTCTCAGGCCTCTTTCGGTATATACACGGACCGGCCGGAATAATATCCGCAGTTCGGACATGCCCGGTGAGGAAGCATCGGTTGATGGCAATGCGAGCACGAAACCACGTTAGGAGCAGTCAGTTTCCAATGAGTTCTCCTTTTCCTTCCGCGAGCCTTCGAGTTTCTTCTTTTTGGTAAAGCCACCTAATATCTCCTAATGTAGCCTTAGTTCTTGTTAGCAGCAGTTTTGTCATCCAGCAGCTTCCGCAATGCATCCCAACGCGAATCGGCGCCGTTCTTTCGACAACTGCATGTTTCTACATTCAGATTTGCGCCGCATTGATCGCAAAGTCCCCGACAATCCTCGGAGCACTTAAAGCGCATCGGCAACGACAGCAATATCGACTCTCTGAGTCCCTCGGTCAGGTCGATTTCCCCTGTCCTTGCACTCAGCAATCTCACCATCTCATCTTCCGCCACAAACGACTTGTCAGCCGCGTAAACAATCGTGTAGTCGTCACAAAACTCAGCGACGTATCGACACAGACAACTCTCGCAAACAAGATCGACCGTGGAGGCAGCATCTACCGAAACGACAATATTTTCCTCGCCTCGATCGACGTTGCAGCGAATATGAACTCCCTTTATTGCAAACTCAGGCTGCTCGAGAGGTATCTCCTCGGGCCCAACGTTAAACTCAAAGAAATTAATGCCATTTCTAAGACTTTGTACGCTGATCTTCATAATTTCAACCTGAGCAG
>CAZTNL010000259.1:0-2521 GCA_964614885.1 uncultured Calditrichaceae bacterium
TCTTCCTGATTTTTCGAAATTATATCTTACCGGGAACAGTTTCTCTAAGTTTTTATTTCTCTGTACCCTCTGTGTCTTTGTGGCAATATTTGTGAATTAATCAGGATATATGAAAAGTGATGATATAAATATTTTGCGAGAGAATCAATCCAGGAGTGAAAATTTGACTCTGCGCAAGAATTATACTATATTCCACTGCATGTTTTTTCATCCGCGTGAATCCGCGGCTGAATACTTTGTAACACTTTCATCCAGGAATTAGTCAGACCGGCTGCCCGGCGCGGCGCTTGCGGGCACAGCCGGCGCCAAAAATAACCATGCCGAATACTATCGACATCATCGCGTTCGATGCCGACGACACGCTCTGGCACAACGAACGGCTGTTCAATCTGACCCAGGACAAGTTCGTGCGGATGCTCTCTTTTTACCACGCGCCCTCCTGGATCAACAAGCGGCTGCTGGAAACCCAGGTGCAGAATCTGAAGTTCTTCGGCTACGGCATCAAAGGCTTCACCCTGTCGATGATCGAAACCGCGATCGAGCTGACGGAAGGGCGCATCCAGGGAAACGAGATTCGCCGCATTGTCGAGCTGTGCAAGGAGATGATCCGGGCGCCGATCGAGCTGCTCGACCATGTGGCCGAAGTTATCCCGCAGCTGGCCGGCGAATACACCCTGATGATCGTGACCAAGGGTGACCTCTTCGACCAGCAATCCAAGATTGCGCGCTCGGGTCTCGCCGATTACTTCCAGCATGTGGAGATTCTGACGGAGAAAAACGAGCTGGCATTCGGGCGCATTCTGCAAAGATACGCCGTGGAACCTAGCCGCTTCCTGATGGTCGGGAATTCGCTGAAGTCAGACATTCTTCCGGTTGTCGCGCTTCACGCCAACGCGGTCTACATTCCCTACGAAAGCACCTGGGAGCACGAACAAGTCTCGCAGCTCGAACTCGAAGTGGGCGGCTACACCGAGCTGAAACATCTGGGAGAGCTGCCGGCCTACCTCGCGGCCCGGCTCCAACCCTGACCGCCGGAAGGCCACGCAACAATTCAGTTGCCCTTTGCTTTGAAAAAGATTATTTTAGCGCACCGTGGCGGGAGGGATCTGCTCCGCGCCCGGCTGTTGAAATGGATGGCAGCAATGCTTGTCCGTGCCGCATTCCTGCTTTGAACCTCAAACCGAACCCTCACTGGCTATGTGGTATTTGGCAAAAGTACTCGAAACCATCGGACTGACTCAGGTGCTCGTCGGCCTGTTTATCGGCATCTCCCGTGACGACCTGCGCGCGGAATTAAAAATCGCCGTCATCGGAATCGTCGTTTTCGGAATCGGACGTTTGATCGAAAGAAAATTCGGCAAATCACAATGAAAGATGTGCTGGCGTTGGTGCTGGCCGGCGGCCGCGTCGATGAGCTCAGCGTGCTCACGCTCTCCCGCCCCAAGTCGGCGGTGCCCTTTGGCGGCATGTACCGCGTCGTCGATTTCTGCCTGAGCAACCTCATGCACTCCTGCATCGAGAACATCGGCATCCTGAGCCAGTACCGCTCCTTTTCCCTGCTGAACCACATCGGTATCGGCCAGTGGTGGGACTTTGCCGGCAGGGACCGCGGCGCGACGATGCTGCTGCCTTCGACGGCGCACGGCGTCAGTCGCTGGTACCAGGGAACCGCCGATGCGGTCTACCAGAATCTGGAATTCGTCCGCGAAAAGTCACCGGAGACCGTGCTCGTGCTTTCAGGCGACCACATCTACAAGATGGACTACCGCCCCATGCTCGCCTTCCACCGGGAAACCGGCGCAGACCTGACCATTGCCTTCGCGCCGGTCGGCAAGCGCGATCCCAGCCGTTTCGGCGTGGCCAAAATCGAGGACGGCGAACCCGCCGGGCGCGTGCTCGAATACGTGGAAAAACCGGGGCACTCCGACCACGCCTGGGCAAGCCTCACCATCTATCTTTTCCAGCCGGAACTGCTTTATTCGATCCTGGCTGACAATGCCCGCTCAGGAGCATCGCACGAGTTCGGGCGCGATATCATTCCCGGGCTCATCGGCAGGAAACGCGTTTTCGGATACAAATTCACCGGCTACTGGGGCTACACCCGCACCGTCGACCAGTACTGGCGAACGAATATGGACCTGCTGCGGCCGGACAGCGGCATCGACCTCGACGACTGGCAGGTGCGCACCAATCTCGACCACGACCGTCTGCGCGACCGGCCGCCGGCGCTGGTGGGCAGCCAGACGGAAATCGCCAATTCCTTGCTGCACAACGGTTGTTTGATCGAGGGCAAAGTCGAAAACAGTATTCTGTTTCCGGGCGTCAAAGTGGCCGCCGGCGCCAGCGTTTGTGACTCGATTCTCTTCTTCGACACAAGCGTCGGCGCGGCCGCGCAGGTGCACCGCACCATCGCCGACTTCGACGTGAACATCGGCGATGCCGCGCGCGTAGGTTCTCCGAAAAAGAACGCAGACGCATCTCCGGACGAGGGCATCACCCTGATCGGCAAAGGCGCGCGCGT
>CAZTNL010000259.1:2621-5228 GCA_964614885.1 uncultured Calditrichaceae bacterium
ACGCAGACGCATCTCCGGACGAGGGCATCACCCTGATCGGCAAAGGCGCGCGCGTCCCGCCGGGTACTCAGCTCGGCAGCAGGTGTGTGGTCGCCCCCGGACTCGGCAAGGCTGATTTCCAGCGGAAAGTTTATGCGCCGGGCGCGGCCATCCCGGTATGAGATTCTAAAATGACTGCCACAGAGCCACAAAGGACACAGAGAAAGTCGGAGCAGGACGGCTCCATCGCAACACTTGTGAACTAGTCAGGTTAGTGTCTTCTTTGCGGTTTTCAGATTCACAGACCTGAAACAACAAAATCTCTGTGCTCTCCGTGGCTCCGTGGCAGAAACAGGTGAACAGCTTCAATCTTCAGGTTGATCGTCTTATGAATCCTACTCTCGTCATGTTGCTGGCCGGCGGTGTCGGCAGCCGGCTCAACATTCTGGGCGCGGCGCGCGCCAAGCCCGCGGTACCCTTTGGCGGACTGTATCGCATCATCGATTTTACTCTGAGCAACGCCATGAACTCCGGGCTTTCCACGGTCGGCGTCCTCACCCAGTACAAGCCGCTGTCGCTCATGGAGCATATCGGCACGGGCGAGCCGTGGGATTTCATCGGCCGTTCGCGCGGCGCCAAAATTCTGCCCCCGCGAACCGGACAACAGGATTCCGACTGGTACAAGGGCACCGCGGATGCAGTGCGCCAGAATATCGATTTCATCGAATCGCACGCGCCGGCGCGCGTCCTCATCCTCTCCGGCGATCATATTTACAAAATGGATTACGCCGCGTTGCTCGACTTTCACGAGCAGCGCCACGCAGACCTTACCATCGGCATGATGACCGTGCCGCGCGAAGAAACCCACCATTTCGGCATCGGCATCACCGGCGAAGCCGGCCAGATTATCGAATGGGAAGAAAAACCGCAAAACGCCCGCAGCGACCTCGCCTCTATGGGTATTTATGCTTTCGAAACCGAGTACCTGCTGCGCATCCTGCGCTCCGAATCCGAGCACGACTTCGGCAAGCACATCATTCCGGCCGCCATTGCCGGCGACCGCGTGTTTGCCTATCGTTTCTCCGGCTACTGGCGCGACGTCGGGACGCTCCGGGCGTATTGGGAGGCGAACATGGATCTCCTCAATCCCGACTCCGGCCTCAATATCGACACCTGGGGCCTGCGCACCAATGTCGAGGAAGAGGGCCGGCTGGGCGACCGGCCGCCGGCGTTTATCGCCCGCGGCGCTGCGGTGAAGCGCTCGGTGCTCTCTCCCGGCTGCCGGGTATCCGGGTAGGTGGAGAACGCCATCCTCTCCCCGGGAGTGATTGTCGCGCCCGGAGCCGTGGTCAGAAACTCGGTTCTGATGCACGGCTGTAGCATCGGCTCGGGCGCGAAAATCGAGGAGGCCATTCTCGACAAGAACGTCACGGTCGGCGACCGGGCGGTGCTCGGGTGTGGTTCCGCGGAAAAGCCGAACCAGGAGCACCCGGATCACGTTTGGAGCGGCCTGGTGCTGGCCGGCAAGGGAGCCAGACTCCCGGCTGGCTGCGAGGTCGGAAGAAACTGCATCATTTATCCGGCAACCACAGAGCGCGACTACGAGACGCTGAAAGTCTCCGCCGGCGAGACCATTCACACAGGCTAAGAAAATGAAAGCAGTCATCATGGCGGGCGGGTTCGGCACCCGCCTGCGGCCGCTCACCTCAGAATTGCCGAAGCCGATGGTTCCGGTCATGAACCGGCCGCTGCTGGAGCACACCCTCGCCCTTCTGCGCAGGCACGGCTGTCGTGACGTCGTTTTCCTGCTGCACTATCTTCCGGAAAAAATCTCGAAGTATTTCGGCGACGGCCAGCGCTTCGGCATGCGCATCGAGTATGTCGTGGAGCGCGAAGATTATGGCACCGCGGGCGCGGTTCGGCGCGCGGCAGATTTGCTCGACGAGCCGTTCTACGTCCTCTCCGGCGACGCTCTCACCGATCTCGATCTGACCGCGTTTCGCGACTTCCATTTTCAGCGCAAGGCGCTCGCCACCCTGGCCCTGACCAACGTCTCCAACCCGCCCCCTTTCGGAATCGCCCTGGCCGGCGACGACGGCCGCATCTCGCGCTTTCTGGAAAAACCGGCCTGGGGACAGGTGTTCAGCGACACGGTCAACATGGGCATCTACGTTCTGCAGCCGGAAATATTCGACTTCATCCCCGAAAACCGGGAAAGCTACTTTGCGCGGGATCTGTTTCCAAAACTGGTCGAACAGAACGCCGCTGTTTTCGGTTTTGCGCACGGCGGCTACTGGCGCGACATCGGCGATGTCGCCGCATACCAGCAGGCGCACTGGGACGCCCTGAGCGGCAAAATCGACCTCGAGGGCGCCGGCAGGAAGCGCGGCGCCGGCGACCATGTCGTCGCTGGCGAGGGCAGCCGCATCGCCGCCAGCGCTGAAGTCAGCCAGTGCGTGTTCGGCAAGGAGTGCCGGATCGGTGAGCGCGCAAAACTCAATCGCGTCATCCTGTGGAACGGCGTGAAGGTGGGCCGCGGCGCCGAGTTGAGCGATTGCGTGCTCGGCCGCAACGTCCGGGTGGGAGATGGCGTGGTCGTTGAAGAACAAAGCTACATCAGCGACCGGG
>CAZTNL010000260.1:0-5227 GCA_964614885.1 uncultured Calditrichaceae bacterium
TATTTCTCAGTGCCCTCTGTGGCTCTGTGGCAAAATTCATGAATTAAGCAGGTTAATAATTAAAAAATATCGAATTGCCGCTCAAAAGTCAAAAGATTTCTGTGCGTCGGGTACCGATGCGAAACAGCGGCAAGCGGGTGCCGGCGCACCCCGCAGTGGTGCGGGGAATTCCGCTGCAAGATTTATGTTGACAATGGCCGTAATCTTGGTGACATTGGTGCGAGCGAGAACATGCAAGAATTGAAAGAAAAACTGTCTGGCATTTTCGATCCGGATTCGGTTCGGGAAAATGAGTCCTTACACCGGCATTGTAATTGGCGCGCCGGCGGGCCGGCGGACCTGTTTCTCACAGTACGCGATACCGGTGAGTTGCGCCAGGCTGTGGTGGCGGCGAGAGAGTGCCGCAAACCGGTTACGGTACTGGGCTTCGGCGCCAACGTCCTGGTTGCGGACAAAGGCGTACGCGGATTGGTCATTCTCAACCGCTCGCAGCGCATCTCCATCCTGGATGGGCCGCTCGTAGAAGCAGACTCAGGTACTCACCTCGCCCTGCTGGCGCGGGAAACTGCAAGACAGGGCATCGGCGGTCTGGAGTTCCTCGTCGGCATCCCCGGCACCGTCGGCGCCGCCGTGGCCGTCAACGCCGGCACCCGCAACGAGTGGGTCAGCGGGGTTCTTGAAAGCGCTCTCATCCTGCAGACAGACCATACGACGGCGTGGGTAAGAGCCGAAGAGCTGGAATTTTCTTACCGCAACAGCCGCATCAAGCGCACGGGCGAAATCGTTCTCAGTGCGCGCTTCCACGGCTGGCGACGCTCTCCCAAAACCACCGAAAGCCACCTCGCCGAACAGCTCGACGCCCGAAAATCACAACCGACCGGACCCAGCGCAGGCTCGGTTTTCGTCAACCCGGGCGGCGATTTCGCCGGGAGATTGATCGAAACGTGCGGACTCAAGGGTTACGGCGTCGGCGGCGCGGTTGTCTCGGACAAGCATGCGAATTTCATTCTAAACACCGGCAACGCAACCGCCGCCGACATTCGCAAAGTGATCGAACACGTGAAAGCCGTGGTGCAGGAGCAGGTAGGCGTCATGCTTAGAGAGGAAATCAGCTACCTTGGTGAGTGGGAGGGGACGGAGAAGCCCACCCAATGAGGAATACATCCTCGTGCTCAAAATAATCTGCGCCGGTAAATCCCAGTTCGCCGTGCAAGCATTATTCAAGAAATACCGACGCAGTGCCTGAATTACATGCCGGCTGACATATTATTCCACTGAATCTTTTCCTTTTCCCGCTGGCCGTTTCGCAGACTCGTGGAAACACCGCGGCAAAACCTTCCACAGCGAATAACGGGCACCGGCGCTACATCGAGGTGAAAAGTGACCGGTCTATGAGCTTCGGGTCCCCGAGATAGACAAACTGAAGATTTCTGAAGTAGGTATTCGCCACGCGCTGGACATCGGCAGCCGTGACCGTCCGCAAACGTTCCACCATTTTTTCTCCCTGTCTCCATCCGACTCCGGAAATCTCGAATTGCGCCAGGAACTGGCCCTGGATGTCGTTGGACTCGTTGCTGAGATAGTAGCGGGTCAAGTACATGTTTATCCGGTCGTGCAGGTCCTTGGCATCCACCGGTTCATGCTTCAGCCGGTTGAGCTCCGCCAGCATCACTTTCACGGTCGAATCCGGATCGACCGAAGTGGCGTAAACGCCACCGTAGTTCGAGAAATGCCCGGAAAGGAAGGCGTCCGGCGCGTAGGACAGATTTCTCTTCGTCCTGATCTCTTCGAACAGGCGCCATTTCAAAATGTCGACGGCGATCGTCATGGCGTAAAAATCTGCGTCACGTTGGCTCGGCGCCGGGAAGAGCCCGAGAATGTAGTTGGTCGGCAATTGGCGTTCTTCTACGAGCAAGGCTGGCTTGGTGTGAACGACCATCTTCGGAAAAACCGGCGTGTAGCGGCCCTTAGATAGCTTACCAAAGGTTTTGGAGACTTTCTTTTTCAAATCAGCTTTGTCGACGTTTCCGCTCACCACCAGGAGCAGCCGGGATTTCTTCATCGTGTGCTTGAAATACGATTCCATGTCCTTGATAGTGATCTTGCTGATGGTTTCTCTTGTGCCGGCAGGGTTAAGATGGTACGGATGGCCGGCATAGAATTGGTCCTCGGCAAGGCTGCGGACACAGGCCTCCGGCCGGTCATTTCGCTGCCGGATGCTGGTGAGCCTCCTTTCCCGGGTCAAATCAACATAATAATCGAAATAGCCCGACTTCAGGATGTAGTCGGTGTAGGCTTCCCACAGTTGCTCGAAGTAGGGCCGGGTGCACCGCAATTGCACGACCGTAAAATCCTTCAGGGCAACGGTTCCGAAACCGGCGCCGACGCCTGAGAAAATCTTGTTCCAGCCCTTCTCGGCGTATTTTTTGTCCTGGAGCAGAGCGCAGTCGAACATGAATTGTTCGATGCCCTGATTCTCCTCCGTCACGTTCAGGACACCTCCTTTGATATAGAGCTGCACTGAAATGATATCGTTATCCGGGTTCGGCTTGAGAATTACTTTCAAGTCCTTGACAAGAAATTCCTCGGTAGAATGCGTTCCGTTCGCAGCTCCGGAGTCGGCACTGAGGGGCAACGCGGTCAAAAGAACGACGGCGAGTAGTCGGGTTGTCATTTTGTTCTCCATTCTGCTGCCTTCCTACAATCCCAGTTTTTTGCGATCCTGCGGGGACAGCATGATGCCCATTACATGCGGTGCATTTTGAATATATTTCTTAACGAAGGCCGCGATATCGGCGCGCGTCACTTTCTTGATGTTTTCTATGTAGCTCGCATAATAGTCCAGGCCGCCGGTGATGCTCCACCAGAATCCCACCGCCTGCACATAGGCGGAAGGACGCTCCCAATCGTACTCCTGGCGCGCTTCGAGATTGTTCTTGGCAAACTCAAGCTGTTCATCGGAGAAGTAGTCGGCGGAAATAAGGTACTTCATCTCTTCAAAGAGCGCGCTCCGGGCTTCCAGAAACTTTTCGGCGGTCGTTTGAGCCACAATCGTAATTGGGCCCTTTTGGTCGAGGGTCAGGTAAGAGAAGCTGACGCTGGTGAACAGTCCGCTACCGACGAGGATGCTGGGAAATTTCGAATTCTGATTCATGATAAAATTGAACACATCCGCGACGTAGGTGTCTTTGGTATGAATGGAAACGCTTGGGCCCTGCCAGCGCAGTAGAATCGTTACGCTGTTGACCGGCTGCTCGACGATGACAGTTTCGTTCCTGGTGAGCGGCGGCGGGTATGGAATCGTGTTTTCCGAAAACAAGTCCTTAGCGAACGGCGCCGGCCCTTTCGGCCAATCGCTGTAGAAATCCTGCACCAGGGCGAAAACCTCATCGTGCTTCACCGCTCCCGCCACCAGAAGCGCGCAGTTGTTAGGAATGTAGTATTTGCGTTGAATTTCGAGCATTTTTGCCCGGGTCACACTGAGAATGACCTGGGGATCGCCGATAACGTCCTTGCGACTAAAAAACTTGTACCACACCTTTTTGTCCACAGCCCGGTTCAAATGGAAAAAGGGCTCGGCTTCGTTGCGGTGATATTCATCCATCACAACGTAGCGCTCCCGCTGCAATTCCTCTTCGAGAAAGAGCGGTGTCGCCACGGCGGCTTTCATCAGTTTCAGCGTCGGCCGGAGACTGTCGGCCAGGACGGTAAACGAATAGTTGACGCGTTCCTCGGTAGTCGTAGCATTGAATGTGATCCCTAACTCACGGGTGCGTTCCAGAAATCTTTCCTGGTTGGGAATCGAGGCATTGGCCTTGAAAAACATGTGCTCGAACAGATGCGAGAGCCCGTCCAGCTCCGGAGGCTCGGTGAAGGCGCCATTCCTGACGTCGATTTCCACAGTTGCCAGGGGCACGGTCGCGTTTTCGATGACGATGACGTCCAGCCCGTTTTGCAGAGTGGTTTGGTGGATGTGGTCCATACGCTCTGAAGCGCCAAGCCATGAGCACCAAACCGCCGAAACCGAGCACACAAGAATCAATTGTTTTAACATTTGGTCTCCTCAGGGCAGGTCCCTGCCAAAATAAACCTTGAGTGCGGGCAACAATCACAGCCCCCAATTAACCAAATAAGATGTAAGATCCAAATCTCATTTTCTAAACAACCGCCCGGTCGCGGTGAGCGGTGAAAAATTCGGATGATATTTTATGACCATTTCGGGAACCACAGCCGAAAGCAAGCGTTCATTTTTTTGTAATTTTCCTGCGGCTCTTATCGAGTCGGCATCAAAAGACAACTGTTGGTCCTGTGACATGTGCTCTTTACCACATCAAATGAGGGTAGGTTATGTCGAAAAATGGTAACGTAATGATCGAAGCGAAAGGCCTGTGCAAGTACTACGGCCCCTTTGTTGCGATCAAGGACATCACATTCTCGATTCCCGAGGGGCGGATCGTCGCGTTTCTCGGCCCCAACGGGGCCGGCAAGTCGACGACGATGAAAATCCTGACCGGATACCTCGCACCGAGCGAGGGCTCGGCAGCCATCGCCGGGCTCGACATCCGCACCAGACGTCTGGAAGCGTCGAAGCGCCTCGGCTATTTGCCGGAAAACGGCCCCCTGTACCAAAACATGACTCCGCTGGAGTTGCTCACCTTTTTTGGCGAGGCCCGCGGCATGGACGAAGCAACGCGCAAGTCCCGCATCGATACGGTTATCCACGAATGTTCGCTGGAACTTGTCATTGAAAAGTCGATCGATAAGCTGTCACGCGGGTACAAACAGCGCGTGGGTTTGGCGCAGTCGCTGCTGCACGACCCGGACGTCCTGATCATGGACGAACCGACCGCAGGGCTCGACCCGAACCAAATCCGGGAGTTTCGCGACAATATCAGGCAGCTTGGCAAATCGAAAACCGTTCTGATTTCGACGCATATTCTGCAGGAGGTCGACGCCATTGCCGATTATGTCCTGTTCGTAAACAACGGCAGGCTGGTATTTGAAGGCACCACTGAGGAGCTCAAGGAGAAGGGGTCGCTGGAAGAACCGTTCTATCGCCTGACGAATCATGGCAAGCCCGAGACGGCGCCGGTAAAGGAGGAGGCAGTTGCATGAACTTGAGAATAGGTAAGTTTGAACTGAAGGTCAACTGGACGGTGGTCAAGGCCATCCTCAAGCGCGATTTGCGCATCTATTTCACCAATCCGACCGGGTATGTATTCATCAC
>CAZTNL010000261.1:0-4057 GCA_964614885.1 uncultured Calditrichaceae bacterium
AAAACCGCGCAAGTCCTGAGGCCGCGCAGGTGGCATCCGGCACGGCTGTTTGACGCGTTCAGCGCCTGCTTCACCATTCCCAATTCGCGCCTGTTCCCATCCTAACAAGTTACACCATTGTCATGAAAATGTGTGAGACATCTTCTCACGGTGTGACGCAGCACAGCGATTTCCCGCTCGATCGCATTTGGCTGTTAGTTCTGAAAAAACAGTTAATTGTACGGAAATATTTCGCTTGCTGTGCGCTGGCATGCGCGTTGCTTTGACCGGTGCAACCGTTCTAACCCGTTGGGAGGGTGTCATTTGTCCAGATTTGTCTTTTGTCTTTTTCTTGGCCTGGCGCTGCAGGGGTGTCTGGCCGTAACTGGCGCCGGAAGGGCGCCGAGCCATTCTCCGGGCGGTCACAAAGTTCAGGCAGGCGACCTGCTCGACCTCCGTTTTGTGAACTATCCCGAGCTTAGCCGGCGGCTGAGCGTCGACGGGGAGGGTAGAATTGTGCTGGCGGGAATGGGCGCCGTCGAAGTGGCCGGGAAGACATCCGGCCAGATAGAAAGAGAGCTCTTCCGCCGGTATGCCGGTTTCCTGGCCGCACCCGATATCGAAGTAAGGATCCAACGTTCTGCAGAATTCAAAGTCTTTGTCGGCGGTCGCGTACGGCACGCGGGGCCCATTCCGTTTCAACCGCGAATGTCGGTGGCCCAGGGACTGCTGCAGGCGGGCGGCTTTGCCGGCAGCCCGGACGAATTCGAGGTATTTGTTTTCCGGGAGCCAGGGGCGAGCGAATCGCGCGTCTACAAAATCGATATGCGCAAGGGGGCAAAGGCAGGGGAAATTATCACCGGCTTCAAACTGGTGCCGGACGATGTCGTGCTCGTGCTGAAAGCGTCGACCCCAGGCGGCCGGCCAGACATTGAGATCTAACCGAAACGTGGAGGCCACATGCTGAACCAGTCTTTGCACCAAAGCCCGGAGCTTGCCAACCTGCCGCGCGTCGATTTTCAGGCGCTGGATGAACCGGTCTCCGCCCCGGCCGACACCTCCAGCCGCTTCCGTTTGCGCCGAAGCCACGAACGTGCGGACTTGGCCTGCCTCGTTCGCCGTTTGACGGCCGCAGGGCGCGACGATGGCGTCCGACCCGTTCTGGTGAATTCCTGCGGCAGTCTGAATGCCAGTGCCGAGCTGATTCTCGAGATCGCGGGCGAGTCGTCCGGAGAGCACCGGCAGCGCGTCCTGGTTGTTGACTGCAACTTCAGGACGCCGATTCTGAGCCGCGCCTATAAGATGTCGCGCGGCGCCGGCCTCGCAGAATACCTGATAGGCACACATGCGGTTCGCGAAGTCATCCGCAAAACGAATCTGCAAAACGTCCATTTAATACGGGCCGGAGAGTGTTTCGCCGCCCCGGTTTCGCTGCTGCTGTCTGACCGGCTGCCCGCGCTCATCGAGCGTGCGGGGAAAGAGTACGATCTGGTCTTGCTGAATACGCCTCCATACCACGCCTATATCGACACGTTTGCGCTGGCGAAATTTTTGCGGCCGGCAACATTTCTGCTCTTCTGTCAGGAGCGCGATGGCCTGCCTCCGGTGGCTCCCATCATTCACGAGCTGCGGATTCTTGACCTGGACTTCGTGGAAGTGACCGGCACCAGATAGTTCCCGGCCGGCGACAGCCAGGACAGGAAGTGAGCCGTCCGCCCGGCCCGGCCGCGGCCGAAAACCGCCTTCTGCCTGCGTTTTCTCTGCGCCTTTATTTGCTTGACTCCATATTACAGAATCTCTATATTCCCTCTGCTTTTTTCGGACCGTGCCAGTTTCCGGGACTGCGAGGTCTCAGGAACAAACAATTCCGCGAAGTTGTTAAAGTACGAAATTTGATTTTGGATGACGTTCAAGGGCTTTTCAGTCGGGAGCTTATAAACATATATGAGTGGAATGGAAACGGGTCTGCTGGCCCTGTACGGGATTGTGGTTGTGCTGCTGGTAGCCTTTGGTTTGCACAAGTATTTTCTGTTGTATCTGTACTGGAAGTATAAGAATAAGAAGCCTGCCCATTTTGAAGGGGGAAATTACCGGCCCCGCGTCACAGTACAGCTTCCTATATATAATGAGAAGTATGTCCTCTCGCGTCTGCTGAAAGCCGTATGTGCCATGGAGTATCCGCGCGAATTGTTCGAGATTCAGTTGCTCGACGACTCGACGGACGAGACTCGTCATGACGCGCACACACTCGTTGAAAAGTACAAGCAGAAAGGCTTCAACATCGTTCATATTCACCGCACTGACCGCACAGGTTTCAAGGCCGGAGCGCTCGATAAGGGCTTGCACCGGGCTGAGGGGGAACTGCTCGCTATCTTCGACGCCGACTTCATGCCTGAGCACGATTTTCTGCTCAAGACGGTCGGCTATTTCCATGACCCGGAAATCGGCATGGTTCAGACCAGATGGGGCCACATCAACCGGAACTATTCCCTCCTGACGCGGATACAGTCGATGTTTCTCGACGGCCACTTTGTTATCGAGCATATTGCCAGAAATCGTTCGGGACGTTTCTTCAACTTCAACGGAACCGCGGGCATCTGGCGCAAGCAGGCGATTGTCGACGCCGGTGGCTGGCAGCACGATACGCTGACCGAGGATCTGGATCTGAGTTACCGGGCCCAGCTCGCAGGGTGGAAGTTCGTCTACGTTCCCGACGTGGTTTCACCGGCAGAGCTGCCGGTGGAGATGAACGCCTACAAATCGCAACAGCACCGCTGGGCTAAAGGCTCGGTGCAGACGGCCAAGAAACTGTTGCCCGTGATCTGGCGCAGCAACATCCCGCTGTTCGTCAAGCTCGAGGCCAGCGCGCATCTGTTCAGCAATTTCACCTATCTGTTCATGACCATTCCATCGCTGCTGATGCCGGTGATTTTGCAGGTTCAGCTCGCCCGCGGTTGGGACTGGATGGTGTATGTCTACCTGTTCGTTTTTCTGGCTGCAACACTGTCGGTCATTGTCTATTATCTCGTCTCTCAAACCGAGGGCAACCTCTCGTGGCGTGCCCAGGTGCCGTTTTTGCCGGTGCTCATGTCCTTGGGAATCGGCCTGTCGATCAACAACGCCCGCGCCGTTCTCGAGGCGATCTTCAATCACACCACTGAATTCAAACGCACGCCGAAATATCGCATCGAAACCAAAAGGGACAGCTGGGACACGAAGAAATATCGTGCCGATTTCAATTTTCAGCCGTTCCTCGAGCTTTCTCTCGGCTGCTATTTTACCGCGGCGTTCGTCAGTCTGCTGAGCAAGGGCGTTTTTGCGTCAATCCCGTTTTTCGTCCTGTTTCAGTTCGGCTTCATCTATGTCGGCCTCATGTCTCTGATGCAGGGCAGAAAGTTCAGTTTGCCCACAAGGCAGCTTAAACTTTTCCTGCAAAACTCCGTCCTGTTGGCCATCAAGAGGCTGTTCTAGGAGCCGGGAGCATTTGGAAACCGCTTGATATTTTGCCGAGAGCTGGCTATATTGAGGCTTGCCGTGTGAGGTCCGGACGTAACACCGCGGCTTATGGATCTAGAAAACAAGGAGAATGACGCATGTCTAAACCCATCACACTTACCGATGACAATTTTGACGCAGAGGTTTTGCAGTCTGACCTTCCGGTACTGGTCGATTTTTGGGCCGAATGGTGCGGACCGTGCAAAATGATCGCGCCATCGGTCGAAGAACTTGCCGGCGATTTTGAAGGCAAGGCCAAGATCGGCAAGCTCGATGTCGACAACAACCAGCTGACGGCAGGCAAGTACGGCATTCGCAGCATTCCGTCTCTGCTGATTTTCAAGGGCGGACAGGTTGTTGAGCAGATCGTGGGCGCGGTACCAAAAGCGCAGCTGCAGTCAAAGCTCGAGGCAAATCTGTAAGTTCACACACCTCAAGAATGTATTTTCTGAAAGGCGCCTCCAACCGGGGCGCCTTTTTTATTTCCCGACCCGCGCGTTAAAAATGCTTTGTTTCCCAATCTTAACTTGACAAAGACGTATTGTTTTCTATTTTATGAATGAATCTTCATTCATTTTACGAC
>CAZTNL010000261.1:4157-5218 GCA_964614885.1 uncultured Calditrichaceae bacterium
AATTCTGGCAGCGGCGGTCCAGGTGTTTGCCGGCAAGGGATTTTACAACGCGAGGGTCTCGGAAATTGCCCGTCGCGCCGGCGTTGCCGACGGCACCATCTACCTCTACTTTAAGAGCAAAGATGAAATCCTCATCTCGATTTTCGAGGAGGAGATGGAAAAATTCATCGGCCGCGTCCGGGAGCAGGTGGCTGAGGCCGGTACCCCGGTCGAGCGCCTGGAAGCCTTTATCCAGGCCCACCTCGCGTTGGTGCGGGAATACCCAAAGTTGGCGCAGGTGTTTCAGGTGGAGCTGCGCCAGAGCAACCGCTTCATCAAAGAGTACACCGGCACGCGGTTGAAAGAATATCTCGACATCATCGGCAGCATCATAGAGGAGGGGCAGCGCGACGGCGTTCTTCGCGCGGATCTGCAGCCGGGATTGCTCAAGCGCGCCCTGTTTGGCGCGCTCGATGAGATCGCCACGCACTGGGTGCTTTCGAAAAATGGCAGGTACGACTTGCAGCAGTCGGCCGGAGCACTCACAAGTATTTTCCTGAACGGGGTCGCAGTCCGGAGTCGCGATCCAAACGACGAGGGGAGAAAAAGAGCATGACAGAGCCAACGAAGTCTCAGCCACAGGAAAAATCAAAGAAGAAGGAGGCGAAAACCGCAAAGCCACAAAGCGCCTTTTCGCTGGAGCTGGGCAAAAAGGGCGTGGCCTTTCTCGTGTTCGACGCGCCCGGCGAAACCGTCAACATTCTCAAGGCGACGGTGATGCGGGAGCTCAACGAGCGGCTGGATTCCATCGCCGCCCGCGACGACATACAGGCGCTGGTCTTCGTGAGCGGCAAGGATGAGAATTTCATTGCGGGCGCCGACGTCACAGAAATCGAAGGGATCGTCGATCCGAAAGAGGGCGCCGAAAAGGCGGGCGGCGGCCAGATGATCTTTCAGAAAATCGCGGACTTGCCTATCCCCGTGGTCGCTGCGATTCAGGGCGCCTGCGTCGGCGGGGGGCTGGAGCTGGCTCTGGCCTGCGATTTCAGAATTGCCAAAGCGCACCCGAAAACGCGGATCGG
>CAZTNL010000262.1:0-5195 GCA_964614885.1 uncultured Calditrichaceae bacterium
CGGTCATCGGAGACGGCACAGCGATGATCGGCGATCCCAGCGGCAAGACCGAACTGCGCAAAATGATGACGCGCGAGCAGATACTGGCTAATGCTGAGCGCGTGAAGGCGCAGGTCAATCGCTACTTCCGCATCGATGGCGAAAACGGGTTTGCGGTACACAATGCCGATTGGCTGCTCAAACTCAACTACGTCGAGTTTATGCGCGACATCGGGCGCCATTTCAGCGTCAACCGCATGCTGACCGCCGAGGCGTACAAGATTCGCCTGGAAACGGGACTCTCGTTTCTGGAATTCAACTACCAGATTCTGCAGGCGTACGATTTCCTGAAACTGTACCAGAACCACAACTGCACCCTGCAGATGGGCGGCGACGACCAGTGGGGCAACATCGTGGCCGGTGTCGATCTCGTGCGCCGTGTCGAAGGCGGCAAAGCAGAAGGGCTTACCTGGCCCCTGCTGACGACGGCCAGCGGCCACAAGATGGGCAAGACCGCGGCCGGCGCAGTGTGGCTCGACGCGGAAATGACCTCGCCCTACGACTACTACCAGTTCTGGGTCAACTGCGACGACCTGGATGTGGGCCGTTTTCTCGCCTACTACACCTTTCTGTCGATGTCTGAAATCGCCGCTCTGGCGCAGCTCAAAGGCGCGGACATCAGAAAGGCCAAGGAAGTGCTGGCTTTCGAAGCGACCAAAATCACGCATGGCGAGGCGGAGGCGGCGAGGGCGCAAGCTGCGGCGAAAACGGCCTTCGGTGGCGGTGGCCAGGATCTGAGCGGCATTCCCACCACGAAAATTTCGCCGGACCAATTGCAGGACGGCGTCTTCGTATCCGACCTCTTCGCTCAGGTGGGGCTGACCGGTTCAAAGGGCGAGGCAAGACGCCTGATCAAACAGGGCGGCGCCTATGTCAATCAAAACAAGGTCGAACACGATGAGGTGAAAGTCGACCCCGCGGATTTTACCGACGGCGCCCTGATGCTGCGCGCCGGCAAGAAGCGTTTTCACCGCCTCCTGCTCGAACAACGCACTACCTGAGCAGAAGAAAGGCGAAGCGGTCTCTGCCGGCGCTCGGGCTTTTGACGTTCTCATTTCATTTCCCCCAGCCCGATTCACGCGAGAACCTGCTGCAGAATACCAATAATCCTGTCCAGCTCCCCGTAGCTTACAGTTAAGGGCGGAAAGACGCGAATCACCTGCTTGCCGGCCGGAAAGACGAGTAGCCCGTTGGCCATGCACTGCTGGATCGGGTCGGCGTTTTCCTCCTTCAATTCGATCCCGACCATGAGACCGAGGTTCCGCAGTTCGCGAACCCGGCTCAGCGGCTTTTCCGAAAACTTCCGGGCAAAATAGGCGCCTTTTTCAGCGGCCTGCGCAGCCAGGTCGTTCTCCAGCATGAAATCGATGGCCGCGAGTGCTGCGGCGCAGGAAAGCGGATTGCCTCCGAACGTCGTCCCATGCCTGCCCACAGGGGGCATCACACGCTCCGAACAGACAGTAGCTCCCATCGGTACCCCACCGGCAATCGCCTTGGCCAGGCAGAGCATGTCCGGCTGCACATCGAAGTGACCGGCAGCGAACATGCTTCCGGTTCGACAAAATCCGCTCTGTATCTCGTCCAGAATAAAAAGCACTCCGGTGTCACGGCAAAGCGTCTGCACCTTCTGCAAAAAGTCGCCGGTGGCAATATGCACGCCGCCTTCTCCCTGAACCGGTTCGAGAATAATCCCGGCTGTCTTTCCGGTAACTTTGCCCTTCAGCGCCTCGAAATCGTTAAACGGCACAAAATCGAACCCCGGCACAAGCGGCGCGTAGGGCGCTTTGTACGCCTCTTTGTACGTCGCGCTCATAGCGCCAAAAGTTCGGCCGTGGAAAGCGTCGACCGCGCAGACAAAATCGGTTTTGCCGGTAGTGAACCGGGCGAACTTGAGCGCCGCCTCGATCGCCTCGGCGCCGGAGTTGCACAGAAAGGCGCGGGTCACGCTGGCGGGGGTAGTTTCCACCAGTCTCTGCGCCAACTTCGCCCGCACATCATTGTAAAAGAGCGGCGAGCAACTAATGAGCTTTTGTGCCTGCGCAAAAATGGCCTCGGCGACGGCTTTGTTGCCATGCCCCAGGTTCGTAACGCCGTGCCCGGAAACACAGTCGATGAAGGCATTTCCGTCTTCATCCCAGACTGTGGCATTCTCCCCGCGCACAAGCACCAGTTTTTTCTTGGTGTACATATTGAACAGATAGGTATCTTCCAGCTGCATGACATTCGATGGCATATTCGAATCCTCCGGCTACACCTCGCGGTTTCATAAGATCCGCGGAAGGTAGCAATCGGAGATCAGGGAAGCAAGTGGAATTTGGGGCGAAACTGCGGGAGATAAAAAAAGCCGCCGCCGAACTCAGGTTCAGCGGCGGCCTTGACTCGGAGTATCGGGAATGCTACTGTCCCAGGTAAACGAGCTTGAATCCCAGAATCTTAACGCTCTCGGGGCCATCGATTGGGCCATTCAGAAACTGCGGGTACATCTGAGCAATTCTGGCGTAATGATACACATTCAGGCTGTGCGAGCCAGCTTCCAGTTTGAATACGCCGCTGTCCCGGGTCAGCGTGTGCGGGTCGCCCGGATCGTCCGGAACGACGCGATTGTTGCCGGCATTGCCGTCTCTCGGCAGCAGGAGTGTGCCGGAGGCGTCACTGATATCCAGGTAGTAACTCTCGTTGCGCTGGCTGTCGCCGCTGTTGTACCAGACTTCCGCGAAGACACGATAGCGTCCGGCTGTCTCCACATCGAAGGTGGCGACATTTGCCGCCACCTCGCCGGCTGCGCCCTTGTCGGCGCGCACAGTCACCTGGGCGGACAGCAGAATGTCATCGACTGAAAAGACCTTCGGGGTGACGACCTCGATGGTGTCGGTCGCCGAAACGTAGCCGGCCTGGTTAAACGCTGTCGCGGTTATGATGCGAACGCCCGCACTGGTGAAAATCGTCTCGACACTGCCGACGGGCGCCGCATTGTTCACATAGTCCACAACTACATAATCCGCGTTTTGCGATTGCCAGGAGATGGTGGCCGGGTTCCCGATGGTGACCAACCGCGTGGTCGAAAGCATCAGTACCGGACGCTCCGGCAGAGGCGCTTCCTTCACAAACACTGAATCGGTCCGGATGGTCAGCATGTTGTCGTTGCCGTAGGCGGTCGCGGTGAACACCTTGCGTCCCGGATTGCGGAAGACGAGCTCTTCGGCGCCGTCCGGACCGCGGGTACCGACGCCCTGGTCGATCACAACCTGGCGCCCGCTCGAATGCCATGCCAATGAGACGGGCTGGCCAAACTCTACCGAATCCTCTTCGACAGAGAAATCCAGCGATGGGGGTATCGCCCGTTCGGCAGTGATCATCACAGAATCGGAGACTTGCGTCGTCAGATTATCGAAACTGTAGGCGGTCGCGGTAAAAACCCGCATGCCGGTTTCGGAAGCAGTGACAACCTCGGCGCCGGTTGGGCCGCGCAGGCCAATGCCCTGGTCGATGATCACCTGTACCCCGTCAGATTGCCAGGACAGGTCGATCGCCTGGCCGGGCTTCACGTGCTCCTGAACGACGTTGAAGCTCAGATTCGGGGGAACGCCGCCGGGCTGCTCGAACTCGATGTTGACCTTCGTCGTCTTGCCTTTTTCAATCTGAACCTCCTGCTCAACAGCGGGCAAATCATCTTTCTTCGAACACACCCGGTACATGCCTGGCATAAATTCCTGCGCAAAGGCACGCTCCATGGTTTCGAAAATGATGTTGCCCGCGGCATCCTGAACCTGCGTGCGCGCGGAATCAATGTTGACTGTCACCAACAATTGCCCCGCACCCGGCGGCAATTTGCTTAACAGAACCTCTATGTTGTAACTCTGTCCGTCTTCAACCAACAACTGTTCGGTGTAAATGCTAAATCCGGTACTGGTGACCCGCAGGGAGTGCAGACCGGGAACGATGTTTTGCGAGCTAAATGGCGTTGTGCCAGCGAATGAACCATCGATAAAAACCTGCGCCGAATCAAGTCGGGTGCCCGCGTCGTCAATGGCTACCACATTTAGCGTTGTTGGGGAGGACGGCCCAAGGGGCAGCTCGGCTTTACTGCAGCCGAGTGCGCCTAGCACCAGAAAAATCCACAGCGATTTCATTTTCGTATCCCCAATTGCTCTATAAGTCATATCAGCAGCGTTCTCGAGGCAGTTAAAATGCCTCGTTCACGTTGATGCTCAGGCCGAGCGTCGTGCCCAGCTTCCAGCCCGAATCCTTGAAAATCGAGTTCGAGTTCGAGTAGCTCAGCATCGGATTGATCTCGACAATACCGTATTTGAGAACGACACCCGATGAAAAACCGGTGGTCTTGAAGGACCAGTTGTCCGAATCGGTAAAGAACTCCCAGCCACGAAAAGCGCCGGCCGACACGCCGAACTTCTTTGTTCTCATGTGCTTGAGGCCGACGTAAAGGAACGACTCAGACTGATTGCCCTGCGGCGTCGAGGTTTGCCAGGGGGTGACGCCACCCTGCAAAATGAAGGACGTCTTGTCGATGACGATGCCCAGGGCCAGCGACGGGGAAATAATGCCACCTCCGGAAGCCGACTGCCAGGTCCAGAGCCCACCCTGCAGGAACCAATCGAAATAGCTGTTGTTTTGCTTTACCAGATAGCTGCGCGGTTCGCGTTCAGTTTCCACGGCCACCGGTCGGAAGGTGTCAATATCCTTCTCCAGCTTCGACAGTTTCTGCATCAGGTCCTCGTTCTGCCGCTGTACGCGCGTCAACTCGGTAGCGTAGCTTTCGGGAGAGGTTTTCTTGACCCAGACAACCTTAACCCCGGCGATGTTTTCATGGGTGACGCCGACACGACCGCGCTGGTAGCGGGCGCGCAGGGTTCTGGCCCGGCCAAGGCGCTTAGCATCGTTCCATGCTTCAGATATCTTCGTGTTGACCATCGTGCCGTTCATGATCCAGCCGACGCTGTCAGCAGCGCCGAGAAACGAGACTTCCAGGCTCTTGTCCTTCATGAGCTGGTCAAGCGCAGCCAGGGCCTCTGTGTCGATGCCGGGATCGTTCAGAGATGTACTTCCTGGTTCAAAAGTCTTTATCCACAAGACGCCGGAGGTCTGCGCGGAAGCCGTACCGAAGAGCACAAGCGCGAGCAGCAGTGCTTCGATCCAAA
>CAZTNL010000263.1:0-5173 GCA_964614885.1 uncultured Calditrichaceae bacterium
AGACGCTGTTCGTTTTCCAGCCCGAGCCAGTTGGCCCGTGCCCCGGTCGCGATGATGACGGCGTGCGCTTCGACCACCTTGCCGGCCGAGTCCGTGAGCTTGAACGGCCGGGCGCTGAAGTCGACGTCTGTGATGTTGCCGCTCTCGATGCGCGTTTCGAAGCGTTTGGCCTGGGCGCGGAATTTCATCATCATTTCCGGGCCATCGATGCCTTCCGGGAAGCCCGGATAGTTTTCGACCTCGGTGGTGTACATGAGCTGGCCACCGGGAATCATGGTCTTGCTGGGTTCTCCCTCATAGACCAGGGGATCGAGATTGGCGCGCGCGCTGTAGATGGCGCTGGTCCAGCCGGCCGGTCCGGAGCCGATGATGACGACTTTTTCTGGCATGGCACTCTCCAAATGATTGGCTTGAAAAATTCACGAACAGCAGAAATGCTGAGACGGTTGTGAATTATCCCGCTTGATTTCGATTTCAAAACCCGCAAAGATACAGAAGTATTCCCTGGCATTCAAGGCTAAAGTTGACGTGAAATGAGAATATTGCCGCCGTCGCATTTGTTATACGATTACAAACCCGTAATTCAAAAGCGAAAAAGTCGGCGTATCGGCAGTCGTCGTTTTCAACTAATATTGATATGTTGACCCCGCATGAACAAGATTGTTGAACAATTAGAAGCAAGAATTGACCAACTCGGCAACGCCCGCACGCGGGAGATGGCTGATCTCTTGTTTGAACTGTCCTGGAACATCGGCTTCGGCGGCCTGGACCGTGCGTTTCATGTGAACGCGCAGGCGCTGGCGATCGCCCGGGAAGTCGGCTACTCTGCCGGGGAAGCCCTGGCCAGGCGCAATCTGGGTTTCATCTACTACGCTCGCGCAGAGTACAAGGCCGGTCTGGAAAACTCGAACGCAGCGCTCGCGGCCTTCGAGGAAAGCGGCGACCTCGACCAGCAGGCGAACGTGCTCGGCATTATCGGCCTGACCTACTGGAGCCTCGGCAATTTTGACCTGACCGTCGACTATTTGACCCGTTCCGAAAAACTTTTCCGGCAAACGAACAACACGCACCGCCTGCCCTGGATTCTGACGAGTCTGGGCGGTGTCTACGAAAACCTTCGCGATCTCGACCGGGCCTTCAGTTACCACAACCGGAGTCTCCGCCATTTTCGGCGACATCAAGATGTGCTCGGAGAGGCCCGGGCGCTTTCCGGTATTGGCCTCGTTCACCGCGACCGGCGCGACTACCGCAAGGCGCTGAAGTTCATGCAACAAAGCCTCGCGCTGTTTCGGAAAGTGGACAACAAGCTCGGTCTCGCCCGTGAGTACAACGACATGGGCCTGGCCTACCAGGAGCTCGGTGAGCTGGAAACCGCCCTGGACTACCACCGGAAGAGTCTGGAAATCCGGCAGCAGCTCGGCAACCGGCACGCAGAGATCACCAGCCTGCTGAACCTCGGACGCCTGTTCAACGCCATGAACGAGCCGGCTCGGGCGCTGGAGGTGTTGGGGCAGGCTCAGAGCGCCGCCGAGGGCATCGACGTGAAGCCCAAATTATACAAGATCCACCAGGCGCTGGCACACAGTTTCGAACTTGCAGGCGATCTGAAGCAGGCGCTCAACCACCTGCGCGCCTACCAGGAAATCAAAGAGGTCGTGCTGGGCGACGAAACCAAACTCAGGCTGAAGAACATGCAAATCCAATTCGAGGTCGAGCGTTCGGAAGCGGAAGCCGAGATCCATCGTCTGCGCCATGTCGAGCTGAAAAAGGCCTTCGATGATTTGAAGGCCGCGGAGGCGTATTTGATCGAATCCGAAAAGATGGCGGCGCTCGGCCATTTGACAGCAGGAATTGCCCACGAAATCAACAATCCGATCGGCGCCGTAAAGAGCGCTGCCGACCTCTCGCTTCGTGGCCTGGAGAAGATTCGAAAATCGCTGGCCGAAACAGACTGTGCCGGCAACGGCACTTTCGCCTCGTTTTTCGCCAAGACTGTCAGAGTGCTGGAAGAAAACAGCCGCATGACCATGGTCGCCGTCGAGCGCGTGTCCGCCATTGTCAAGAGCCTGAAGAATTTTGCCCGCCTCGATGAAGCGGAACGCAAGCGAGTCGACCTGCACGAAGGGCTGGAGAGTACGCTGACTCTGATTCGCCACGAAATGCCGCCCGGAGTGCAGGTGCGCAAAGAATTCGGCGACCTGCCGCAGATGACCGTCTTCCCTAACCAGCTCAATCAGGCGTTCATGACGATCCTGCGCAATGCCTTCCAGGCGTTCGATGGCCCCGGTGAGGTTCGTATCACGACCCGAATGGAACGGGAATCTGCGATCATCGAAATCGCTGATACCGGGCGCGGCATGTCGCCGGAGATGAAAGACTCGCTTTTCGCGCTCACTTTTACCACGAAACAGACCCGCGTCGGCCTCGGCTTCGGTCTTTACAATGCGCGCGACATCATGCTGCGCCACGGCGGGCAACTCGAGGTGGAAAGCGAAGTCGGTAAAGGCTCCGTATTCCGGATGATTCTGCCGGTCGCTCAGGAGTTAGTCAGCGTGGACTACGCCAACGCTTAAGGCGAAGCCTGCCTGTTCCGGCCATCGAGGGGGTTCCAACGCATCTTCGGTGCAAGCTTGTCAACGACCTGCTCGGAGGCGAGCGCCAGGCGCAACAGCGTGTCTTCACGCCAGGGGCGGCCGATGGCCTGCATGCCGATCGGCAGGCCGCTTGCGGTGTACCCCGCCGGAAATGAAATCGCCGGGTGGCCGGTCATGTTGGCCGGGGTGACGAAACGCATGATTTCCGTGAGCATTGACAGATCCGAGTCCCCCGCTGGCAGGGCTGTGGCCGGAATCGCCGGCGCCGGCAGCCCGGTGGCCGGCGTCACCACCAGATCCACTTGCCCGAACACGCGATCAAAATGGCGCAGCATGCGCGTGCGCACCCGTTGCGCCTGCAGATAGTCCCTGGCGGTGAACTCGCGGGCGAGCGCAAGGTTGGCGCGGATATCCAGCCCGAACTCCCTGCCGTGCGGCGCGTCGTATCGCGCCAGAGCCTGGGTCATTTCGGCGACGATAGAGACCATGTGCGCCACCCTGCCGGCTTCGAGTTCCGGTATTTCAATTTCCTGCAATTTGGCGCCCATCCCTTCGAATTTAGCCAGGAGTTCTTCGCAAACAGCCACCATGTCACCGGAGGCGTGCCGGAACCACGGCCGGAAAACGCCCAGGGTCAGGTCGCTCAGGTCCAGGTTTGACCAGTTTGGCAACGCGGGCGCCGGTTGCTTCAGGGTCAAGGGATCTGCCGCATCCGGGCCGGCCATGATGGCGTAGGCCAGGGCCGCGTCCGCCGCGTTGCCTGCGAGGGCGCCGTTGTGCGCCACGCTCCAGCAGAGAGTGGCCGCACCATGTTCGCTGACGCGGCCAAAGGTTGATTTCAAACCGACGAGCCCACAAAATGATGCCGGAATGCGGATGGAACCGCCACCATCGGCGCCGACCGCGATTGGGCAGAGACCCGCTGCCACTGCCGACGCTGAGCCGCTGGAGCTGCCGCCGGTGTAGTGGCCGGGATCGTACGGGTTGCGCGCCGGCCCATAGTGCGGATTCAGGCCGGTGACGCCCAGGCCGATTTCGTGCATGTTGGTTTTGCCGATCAGGAGCGCTCCCGCTGTCCGCAACCGGCTGACGATCGTCGCGTCTGAGGTCGCCGGGGCCGTTCCCATAAACCGCGTGCCCACTTTCGTCGGGTAGGGCTGGAGGTCAAGCTCGTCCTTGACCGCGACCGGCACGCCTTCCAGGATGCTGCGCGGATGCCCTTCGGCCAGCCGTTTCTCCGATGCTTCTGCCTGCCGCAGCACATCGTCGCGAGAGGAGGCGATGACGGCGCGCAGGGGGGGCGTGGCTGTATTGCTTTCCTCGATGGCTTTAAGTATGCTTGCGGCGACCGTTGTCGGAGACGATTGGGCGTTTCGGTACGCCCTGGCATAATCCCGCACTGCCGGCCAGGGCGTCGCTGCGGGGGCACTGGCCGCGATGGCATCCCACTGCTCTGGCGGTATCGTCTCTTCGCCGGAGCAGGGTTCTGCGCACTCGTGCAGCGGGTAAAAGGTCGGTGGTTCGTCGATTTCAAGCTGGCGCAGGGCCGTGATGCCCGCGTCGCGGAAGAGTCTTGGCAGGATCAGCCGGCGCAGCGGGCTTTCGACCCATTTGACAAAGAGCCTGAGACGGACTCCCGAAATATATGGCAGTCTAACAGATTTGAGATCGTAGCAGTCGCTATCGTGTGAGTGCATGGCTCGGCTCCTTAGTTCGGCGGCAAGTTCATGTCAGGCAGGTCGAGAGCGCCCAAACCGGCAACCGGGCAAATAGCCGGAGCGCAATGCCGCACTGTTCCGGGTAAGGGCTTTCGTTCCCAAAGGAGCTAATCTAAGCAATTTTTGAGGTTTTACCACCACTTTTTCCATTCCGGTCGCGACTCGCATTATTTTCTTTTTGCAGAAACGAAGGTTTTCCCACCGTCCGGCCAGGCTAATTCGGAGGATACGCTCGCAAAATACGGCTTTGGCAGTACTATTAAACAGGGTGATGGAGTGGCCGTTCCCGCACGTTTCTGCGTCGCTGGAGACACTCTTTCGTCAACCGGCTATTCGCCCGGAACCCTTTCCACATGATCTCGCGACCGGAAACAAGTGGTGTAAGAATCTCGTGTCCGCATTGTGACTGGGCCGCCACGTTCACGGTCGGACAAGGGATGCGGTACGCACGGCTGGAGAACGTGATCGACCTGATTCAGCAAAGCGAACGTGCCCATGTTCGCGACCTGCTCGAGCATCATGAAGTTCCTGCGACGGAGTACGGGCACAGGATTTTCGCCTGCCCAAACTGCCCTGCCCTCCAAGGAGGCTTCTACTATCAGATTTCCTACGATCAGGGAGAGGTGCTCGAATCCGTCTGCAAATGCCGGCGCTGCAAAGCCAGGATGGCCGAAGTGGATTCGGACATCTCCAGGCACGCATGTCCCGGCTGCGGCAAACGCGGTCTCTCCGGCGAGTTGATCTTTGATTGGGACTAGGGAACCTTAACGCGTCGTTTTCACTACGAGCGCGTTGCACCCTTTGAACCTCCGTGGCAAAACGCACGGCAGCTCGCAGTTTCCTGTTGACATTGTTAGGAAA
>CAZTNL010000264.1:0-1654 GCA_964614885.1 uncultured Calditrichaceae bacterium
AAAGAAACAGCAACAATTCCATTGATAATGGATCCGCGGACCCGTAGTTTCAGCAACGCACCAATTTGGGAACGAAACGAAAGTGAGAGACATGAGTCAAATTGAGAGATTCAGACAATTCGTGGGCGAAGGGTATGAAACCGAGGGGGCGTCCATCATCCTCGGAGGCGCCATGCTCGACGGCAAGTGCATTAAAGACACACTCGTAAAAATTCCGCTGAAGACTCTCAACCGCCACGGCCTCATCGCCGGCGCCACCGGCACGGGAAAAACAAAAACGCTGCAGGGCGTTGCCGAACGTCTCTCGGAACAAGGCGTGCCCGTGCTGCTCATGGATATCAAAGGCGACCTGAGCGGCCTCGCCAAACCGGGGTCGACCCACCCGAAAATCACCGAGCGCCATGAGCAAATCGGACTGCCGTACAGCGTGGCGCAATTCCCGGTCGTGTTCCTGTCGCTGTCACAAGGCAAGGGCGTGCGGCTCCGAGCCACCGTCTCGGAGTTCGGCCCGGTTCTGTTTTCCAAGGTCCTCGATCTGAACGACACCCAGTCCGGCATCGTCTCCATCGTCTTCAAATATTGCGACGATCACGATATGCCGCTCCTCGATCTGAAGGATTTCAAGCAGGTGCTGCAGTTCATCACGCACGATGGCAAGGCGGAAATCGAAAAGGAATACGGGGCCGTGGCCAAGGCCTCGACCAGCGCCATCTTGCGCAAAATCATCCAGTTGGAACAACAGGACGCCGAGCTCTTTTTCGGCGAGAAGTCCTTTGAAATAGATGACCTGCTCGCCATCGACGAGAGGGGCTACGGCCGGATCTCCGTGCTGCGGCTCAGCGACATCCAGGACCGGCCCAAATTGTTCTCCTCTTTCATGCTCAGCCTGCTCGCTGAAGCCTACGGCTCGATGCCGGAAGCCGGCGATCTGGAGAAACCCCGCCTGGCCATCTTTATCGACGAGGCGCATCTCATGTTCGAGGAGGCCTCCGATGCGCTTCTTGACCAAATTGAGACCATCATCAAGCTCATCCGCTCGAAAGGAGTCGGCATCTTTTTCTGCACGCAGAATCCTTCCGACATCCCCGACGATGTGCTCGGCCAGCTCGGGCTGAAAATTCAGCACGCACTGCGCGCCTTCACGGCCAAAGACCGCAAGATGATCAGGCTAACGGCGGAGAATTATCCCATCTCAGAATTCTACAAAACCGACGAAATGCTCACTTCGCTGGGCATTGGCGAGGCAGCGAACGCGGCACACCCACTCCGCTGGTCGCGACCCTGCTGCAGGCGCCAAGGTCGCGTATGGGCGTGCTCACCGATACGGAAATCGATGAAGTGCTCGAACAGTCTGAGCTGGCAGAGAAGTACAACGCCACTATCGATCGGGAAAGCGCGTACGAAATCCTAAATGAGAAGCTCAGCGAATTCAAAGATGAGGAAGTACAACAGGCCCGCAAGCAGGAGCAACAGAAGGCCGCCGCGAGCCGGGGGCGCGGAAGGAAAAAAGGCGCGATCGAGAGCATGCTGGACAGTCCGCTGACGCGGCAGGTGAGCCGTACCGTCGCGCGCGAACTGACCCGTGGACTCCTAGGCGTTTTCGGACTCGGCGGCCGCACACGCCGGCGCCGCTCGCGCAAGAGTCTTTTTTAGC
>CAZTNL010000264.1:1754-5170 GCA_964614885.1 uncultured Calditrichaceae bacterium
TTCGGACTCGGCGGCCGCACACGCCGGCGCCGCTCGCGCAAGAGTCTTTTTTAGCCGGGAGAGATCTTCATGCTTTGGCCACGGATGAACGCGGATGCGCGGCAGACAAACAATCTCATAATTCTTAATTTGTCATTCGTAATTCTTCCCTCGCGCCTTCGCCGCGTCCACCCCTGGCCAGGGTCGAACGGAGGATTCGAACTACGGCTCGACGCGCGTGCCGATCACCAGTTTCTTCACGCCGCTGCGTTTGGCGGCATCCATCACCCGCACCACCACGCCGTGCGTGACATTTTCGTCGGCCTTCAGAACCAGCGCGGCGTCTTTCATGTCAGGGAGGGCTTTTTTCAGCCGCGCTTCGAGCTTTTCGAGAGTGAGTTTCTCATCGTTGAGGAACATGTCTCCGTCCTTGTCCACGAACAGCGTGTAGTCTTTTTGTTCCACGATCGTTGCGCTTTGCGCCTGCGGCAGTTCGAGTTTGATGCCCGGCTGCTCCAGAAAGGTCGACGAAACCATAAAGAAAATCAACAGCAGAAAAAGCACATCGATCAGCGAAGTGATGTTGATCAGCACTTTGCGTTTTTGTTTAGTTTTGAACTGCATCGGCCTTCACCTTGCTATTGTTTTGAAAGGACGCCACCTTCCTGAGCAGCATCGAAGAATACTTCTCTATTTCCAGCACCAGCTCTTCAGCCTTGTTGCTGAAAAAATTGTAGACGACAACCGCCGGAATACCGACCGAGAGGCCGACGATGGTGGTAATCAGCGCTTCGGAGATGCCTCCTGAAAGCGCAGAGGCCTGGCCGACGCCCTGGACGGAGATGACGTTGAAGACCTTGAGAATGCCGATGACCGTACCCAGCAGTCCCAGCAGCGGCGCGATGCCCGCCACGGTTTCGATGATGACCAGGCCGCGTTCCAGCGTGTACACTTCCTGACGCCCCTGGTCGTTGAGCGCTTCCTTGATTTCTTCCTTCGGCAGGTCGCGGTTTTCCAGTCCGACCCGGATGATGTTGGCGAACGGACCCTGATGCCGCTCGCAGATGGACAGGGCGAGACCGACATCGCCGGGTCCCTTGATATTGTCCAGAACGCCGACGATTTCCGGCACGATAACTTTACTTCGCCGCAGCGAAACGGACTTTTCGATGAGAATCGCGAGTCCGAGAATCGAGCAGAGGAAGAGCGGGTACATCATGAGCCCGCCTTTGCTGATAAAATCTAATACCTGTTCCATAACGCTCCTTTTATCGTTTCATCTAATCGTGTACGTAAAAACCGCGGTGACCTCGAGGAACGGTTCCGGAAAGTCGGCCGGCAGGTTTTTGAATGGCGCCGAGATCTCGATGGCGCGGTAGCTGGTTTCCATCAGTGTCTTATGCCCCTTGTATTTGAGCACCTGGAGGTTTTCCATCTTCCCATCCGGATAGATGCGAAAACGCAGCAGCGTTTCTCCCTGTATCATCCCCATTCGGGTGTAAGCTGGTGGTGGAAAGATGTTCTGCTCCACGCGGCGCTTAAGCCAAAGCATGTAGGGTGCGAAGTCCCAATCGTAGGTGTTGAAAGAGACCCCTCCGTTTTTTAAAGCACGCGATTTCTGGTTATCGTAACGAGCGCGCATGCTGCTGTTTTGCTGTCCCGGCGGTTGCGGATTGCTGGGCTTGACCAGGTCTGCGCGATGGAAGTCGCTGGCGGACAGCCGCTCGAAAAGCGCTTCGCTTTGTTCCTTACTCCCGTCTTTCTGGTCACCTTGCTGCTTCTCCACCTCTGAATTCCTGGCTACCGCACCCTGATTGCCACGGGGGCCGCGCGGGGTCGGCAGTTCGGCGGCGTTCAAATCGCCGACGGCAAACGCCTTGCCCAAGGCCAGGTCCTCAAGCGCGTTCTCGTTGCGCGCCAGCGCGTTCTTGTCGGAAAGATAATCGGCGTCCTTCGGATCTTTTGTCACCTCGGCATCGTCCGGAGTTTCCACGACCTGCCGCGGTTTTTGCCTGGGCGTATCCTGCAGTTGGAACACGATCGGGTCGGGCACAAGCTCAGGAGCCGGCGCGCTAAAGAGATTCAGCATGGCTCCAACCGTCCACATAAAAAACAGCAGAATGTGCAGCAGAATGGAGCCCACGATGGCGTATGTTCTCACTCTGTTTTTTTTCAACAGCGTCTCAAATTTCGATGCGCATCAAGTCCCGGGCGATTTCGATAGGCCCGTCAAACCGCCGGGCGGCACAGTCGAGAATCTCGTGCTCGTCGAACGGCGGGTAGATATGAGTCAACAGCAGTTTCCTGACGCCGGCCTGGCGGGCGATTTCACCAGCCTGTGTCGGCGACAGATGGTTCGACACCTTGTGCGCATCCGAAAATGAGCACTCCAGCAGCAGGAGGTCTGCCCCGCGGGCCAACTCGATAATGCCCTGGCAATAGTCGGTGTCGCCGGAATAGGCAAACACCCGCTCCTCTGCCTCGAAACGGTAGCCGATGGCGTTGTCTGCGTGCGCCATCAACCGCGATTGCAGCTTAAACGCGCCCGCGTCAATCTCTGTTTCATCTAATTCGACTATTTCGATCTCGTAGTCTGCATCGACCATACTGCGGCCAAACAGGTCGAGCAGCCGGTCGTAAAAGGAAGCGAATCCCCGGGGCCCGTGAATCCGCAGCGGTTTGGTGCGCGTGAAGCCCGGCGTGTTCCTGGTGGCAAACAAAAACGGGACCAGGTCGATGGTGTGGTCCGGATGCAGGTGGGTGTAGAAAAGCCGGTCGAAATCGCGGTAAGAAACGCCCGCTTGCAAACATTTGAGCAGCGTGCCGGTGCCGCCATCCAGCAGGCAGGTCTCGCCGGCAACCCGCAGCACGTAGCCTGACGGCCCGCGGTCGCTTTGCAGGGCGGCGGTTCCGCTGCCGGTGACAATCAACTCCATCTCTCTCTCTCCTGGCCTTCCAGTCTTTCACAGCGCCCGTCGGGCTGCGTGTTTCGTCACCTCAATCAACCCGTAAGAAGGGGCGCATATTCCAGCCCGAACCGCGTCGTCGCAGCAGGAACGTGCCTCTTAGACAACGCAGGCAGGCGGTTTATTCCAGGGAGCGCGGCCTGGGCACTCACGAGAGCCCGCCTCCGTAACGAGCCACGCGCGGATGAGGTTGATCTTCAGGACAATTCGAATATTGCAGGGCAGGAAACTCAGGAAACCTGGCGCGCACTCTCTTCCACCACGACCACTTCCGTGGACTTCTCTGCCCAGTCTTCAATGGCGTTGAGCAGCACCCTCTTCTTGAAGGGTTTGGTGATAAAATCGTCCATGTCGTGGTCCAGGCATTTCTGGCGGTAGCCGGCAATCGCATGCGCAGTTAAGGCGATGATCGGTGTCCGGCTTCGTCGCTCCCGCTTTTCCCACTCTCTTATCAGCTGCGTAGCCGCAAAC
>CAZTNL010000265.1:0-5161 GCA_964614885.1 uncultured Calditrichaceae bacterium
GGGATATTCGCTGTCTGCTGGAAAAAGAAGCCGAGTTCGGCCTGCCGCAGTGGGTGTTCGGCATGTCGACGTACGGCTTCGCTTCAGCCGAGCGCCTGGTCTGTTCATTCTGCGAAAACGGCTCCTGCCACGTCGGTACGCTCGACACCGGTACCGGAGAACTGGAGGAAATCTGCCTGCCGTTCAATAATGTAGACGCATTGCGCGTGGGCAGCAGCCACGCCGTGCTCATTGCCGGCTCGGAAGTCTGTGCGAAATCGGTCATTCTCCTCGATCTTGCCAGCCTTGACTTCGAGGTGGTTCGGCGTTCGGCAAACCCGAAGCTGGATTCCACATTTTTTTCCCGGCCCGAGGCGATCGAGTTTCCAACCGAGGGCGGTCTCACCGCACACGGCTATTTTTACCGGCCGCAAAACCGGGATTTCTGCGGCCCCGAACGCGCCTTGCCACCACTGATCGTCAAGAGCCACGGAGGACCGACCAGCGCGGCATCGGCGACATTGGAGCTGAGACACCAGTTCTGGACCAGCCGCGGTTTCGCTGTCCTCGACGTGGACTACGGCGGCAGCACGGGCTACGGCAGGGAATACCGCAAACGCCTGGAAGCGAATTGGGGTATCGTGGATGTCGACGACTGCATCAATGCCGCTAAGTACGTCATCGCAAAGGGGCTGGCAGACGGCAATCGCGTGGCCATTGCGGGCGGTAGCGCCGGCGGATACACGACGTTGAGCGCTCTGACTTTTCGCGATTTCTTCAAAGCCGGTGCCAGCTACTACGGCGTGTGTGACCTCGAAGCGATCGCCACGGAAACACACAAATTCGAATCGCGCTATCTGGAAAAATTGGTTGGCCCATACCCGGCGCGAAAGGATATCTATGAGCAGCGCTCGCCAATTCATTTTACCGGGAAACTGGCCTGCGCCGCTATTCTAATGCAGGGTCTGGAGGACAAGATCGTGCCGCCCAACCAGGCGGAAATGATGGTCGAAGCATTGCGGGCAAAGGGATTGCCGGTGGCCTATGTCGCGTTCGAAGGCGAACAGCACGGTTTCAGAAAGGCTGAGAGCATCAAACGGGCGCTGGAAGCCGAGCTTTACTTTTATTCTCAAATATTTGGGTTCGAGCCTGCCGATAAACTCGAGCCGCTGAATATTGAAAACATATAACCCTGCAAATTGATGCCGCAACAACCTGGAATCCTGAAAATCGGAATCATCGGCGCGGGCAGGATCGGCCGGGTTCATGCCCGCAATCTCGCGCTGGAAATCAAAGGGGCTGAAACGGTCAGAATCGCAGACATCGACTTCAGCGCAGCGCAGGAGGTCGCGCGTCTGAACAATATCGAGCAGGCCGATGCCGATTACCGCGACGTTCTCGGGGACCCCGGCGTTGACGCCGTCCTCATCTGCTCCTCCACCGACACGCACGCGCGGTTTGTCATCGAGGCGGCGCGCGCAAACAAGCATATTTTCTGTGAAAAGCCGGTCGACCTCACTGTGCCAGAAGTGGAAGCGGCGCTTTCGGCCGTCAAGCAGGCGGGAGTCATATTTCAGGTCGGGTTCAACCGCCGCTTCGACATCAACTTCCAAAAAATCAAAAAGGGCATTATGGAAGGGGAGATCGGACGCCTGCACATGCTGCGCATTGCCAGCCGCGATCCGGCGCCGCCGCCCATCGATTACATAAAACGTTCAGGCGGTATTTTCCTGGATATGACCATCCACGATTTTGATATGGCGCGCTTTCTCGTAGGTGCGGAGGCCCGCAGGGTTTTCGCCTCGGGCGCAGTGCTGGTCGACGAAAATATTGGCAAGGCAGGTGATGTGGACACCGCCATGGTTCAGATCGAGTTCGGCAACGGTGTCCTCTGCACGATCGACAACAGCCGGAGGGCCGTCTACGGCTACGACCAGCGCGTCGAAGCCTTTGGCGCCAAAGGGATGCTGAGAGCCGAGAATCCCGTCACCGATACCGTGACCGCCTTTTCTGCTTCGTCGGTGATCTCGGCCCGCGCGAACGATTTTTTCCTGGAACGCTACCACCAGGCCTATATCGCCGAGATTCAGGCGTTCGTCAACTGCGTTATCGCAGGAAAGACGCCAGCTGTCGGCGGGCACGATGGCCTGATGGCGCTGAAAATCGGACTGGCTGCGAAAGCATCTCTGGAGACAAAGCAACCCGTCGAACTCAACAATCCGGACGCCGGCAATGGGGCGTAGTCACAAGTGTTGCTGCAAATAAAGGGAGGACGTGCTGTGATCCGGCAGGCTGATTTTCAGGTAAACTATATCTGGTGGGGGTTGCGGCTGGCGGTTTTTGCCGGTTTCGCCCTCGGCGCGCATGTTATCTCGGTCATCGGCTTCAGCCTGCCGCTCGGCAAGGGCTACTACGGCTACATCCAGGCGCACGGCCACATTCAACTCGTAGGATGGGCCGGACTGTTTGTGCTCGGCATCAGCCTGCATTTTATCCCGCGACTGGCGGGATACGCGATAGAACCTCAGAGCCGTCTCCGCCTCATCCTGCACTCGATCGTGGCCGGCCTCATCTTACGGTTCCTGGGGCATTCGGTGCTCGCCTACCTCACGGAAACCTGGTTATTTCAGCCGTTGAGCTGGTTGATTGTCCTTTCCGGGGCGTTGGTCCTGTTCGGGTGCGCGACCTATGTTTTAACCCTGGTGCAAACAATCCGGCGGATTCCGGACATCGCGCAGCGCCCGGCGCTGAAAGCTGTCAAGCCGTTCTTCATGATGATGTTTGCCGGCTGGCTCATCTATCCGGTCATGAATCTGGCCATGCTTATTGCCATGACTGTTTCCGGCGACGCCACAGTCAACAATGGTTGGAATGAAAGCGCGGTGCAGATTTTCACCAACTTTGTCTTGCTGCCGGTGGCTTTCGCTTTTTCCGTGCGCTTGTTTCCGCTCTTCCTCCGGCTGCCGGCCATCGATTGGGCGGTCGGAACAATCGCAGCGACCTTCTTAGTCGGAGCCTCTCTGCAAATCGCAGCCGGGTTGCCGCCGTTTCTGGCACTGGAAACGAACATCCCCCTGAAGCTTTCAGGTGTTGGGATGCTGCTGAAGGGAATTGTGATTCTGGTCTTCATCTGGAAACTCGACGTCCTCACCCGCAGACGGGCGCCGTGGACCGTGCTGCGCGTTGGCCATCCGGACCCGAGCCGGCCCGCAACGCGGCCGGGACTGCCGGACTACGGTGAATTCGGCGCTTTTGAAAAACTGTTGTATTTTGCCTATGGCTGGCTCGCTTTCGGCGCTCTCATGGAGGCGGCAAGCGGATTGTCTCTGCTCTTCGGCTTCGAACTCAGCATCAGTACCGATGCGATCCGCCACGCCTATGTGTTGGGCTTCATCACGCAATTGATTCTCGGCATGGCCGTGCGCATGCTGCCCGGATTTCTTGGCAAAAAGCGTGTGGCCCGGCCTCAGTTGGTCATCGCCACATTCTGGCTGGTGAATATCGCAGCGGCCTCACGCGTCCTGACGCTTATTATTCCCGCCGACTGGGTTTCGGCGATTCCGGGCGCACTGATTTTTTCGCAGTCGGCGCTGGGTCTTTCGGGTATCTTCGGCCTGACGGCAGTCGCTCTGCTTTTCAAAAACCTGCGAGACACCGCCTCCCTGCAGGACTGATGGTCTCCGGACACAGATGTGTCCATCCTGCTCCGTTTTCCCCCACGCCCGGTTTCGTTGCTGCTCCGTGCCCTTGACCCCGGCTGAAATATTCGATGGAAATTCACAGGTTCTATTGAGTAAGTAGTAGAACATGGAAGGCTTGGATGTCGCCGATTTGTTGCATTTCGTTCAGACATTCATCTTCGTCGATTTCTGTGTCGAACAGAGAAAAACAGGTGTAAACGATGAAGAGATTCAGAATACGAAAAATTCACGAACGCTTTTTCCTCACGGTTGTGTTGAAGCACGGCAAGTGGCTGGTTTGCGAGATGCAGCGTTTTCTGTTGCCACTGGTCGCCTTTGCCGGAATCCTAGGCGGGCTCATTCTGATCAGCAGCAGGAATTTCGCCTGGGTGGGTTGGAAACTGACGACCGGCTTCCCTGACCGCATTTTTTGCGAAGGGGTTCACAGCGGCGCGATCCGACAGCCGATGAACGCCTGGTCGTCGGTGGCCTTCATTCCCATCGGGCTTTGGGTGGCACGCCGCGCTTTCCTGGATTATGTGCCGTCGCTGCACATGCCTCCGGTGCGTCGCGACAAGCTGTACGGCTACATTTACGGTCTGGCGCTGGTGATCATGGGCATCGGCTCCTGGGTTTTCCATGCGAGCCTGACCTATGTGGGACATTTCTTTGACGTAGCCGGTATGTACTTCCTCGGGGCATTCCTCTTTACCTATAGCATTTCACGGAAGATCCATCAAAGCTCCGGTTCCTTTGTGCTGCTCTACGCAGCTATCGTTGTTCCGTTGGTCGTGTTGCAATGGTATTGGCCTGACACCAGCCGTGTCGCCTTTGGCGGGCTCGTGCTGGGCGCCCTTGCCGTTGAGATTTTCGTGCACAAATCGTTGGGAAACAGGCTGTTCCTGTGGTCGGTTGAAAGCCTGGCCGCGGGTTTCGGCGTCTGGATCCTGGACGAAACCAAGCTCGTCTGCCGGCCCTACAGCTACTTGCAGGGTCACGCGCTGTGGCACCTTCTCACGGCAGTCTCGGCTCTCTGTGGCTATCTCTACTTCCGTTCTATCAAGCCCAAACCGGACGCCCACTGAAAATCTCCGGCGCCATTAGCTCCGAAGCGGAATCTTCTGTAGCCTCATCCGCCTTCGCGCTTCGGTGGCCCCGGGGAAAACCTCGCCCAATTTTTGCCAGAACACAGCACTGTGATTCTTGACCTCGGTATGGACGAGTTCGTGCAGGATGACGTAATCGATCAGGTCATCCGGGAGTCGCATCAGTTGTAAATTCAGATTGATGTTGTTGACGGCCGAGCAGCTCCCCCAACGCGTCCGTTGGTTCCGGATGAACACGTGGCGGTACGAGAAGCCGTGCAGGCGCGCCAACTCAGCGACCCGCACCGGCAGGAATGCCCTGGCTTCCGTGCGATAGGCTTCGGTTATGCCGTGACCGATGGCCGCTTGCACATCCGGATGCGTCAGTGACAGACTGACCGGATGACGGACACGAAT
>CAZTNL010000266.1:0-5130 GCA_964614885.1 uncultured Calditrichaceae bacterium
AAGGGGCAGAAGGAGCGGGTGGTGCCGATTGGAGAGCAAGCGATATCAGCCACCATGTCCTACCTGAAAGGAGCGCGCCGCAGCCTCGTACGAAAAGGCAGGAGTCGAAACCGCCTGTTTGTCAATCTTCGGGGTCTCCCCATGAGCCGGATGGGGTTCTGGAAGATTCTCCGCCACTATGTGGACGCGGCTGGTGTGGTTCGGCATGTATCGCCACACACGTTCAGGCACTCGTTCGCCACGCACCTGCTGGAAGGTGGCGCCGACCTGCGCGCCGTACAGGAAATGCTCGGGCACGCGGATATCTCCACGACTCAAATTTACACCCACATCGACCGGGAATACCTGAAGGAAGTCCACCGCAGTTTTCATCCAAGGGAAAAGTATGGCAAGCAGGGTTGAGCGCCAAGGTGTCTTAAGACCGCTCCGGCAGGAGGTGCTCATGGAGAAGACCGCAGGAAATTTGCTCGTTCATGGTATCCGTATTTTTCGCCGTTTACCCTCGACCAATGGCTATGCGCTGCATCCTGAGCAGGCTGACCTGCCGGCGGGCACGGTCATCGTCGCTGAGGAACAAACGGGTGGGAGAGGGCGCCGAGGCCGAAAATGGCATTCACCTCCCTTTCTCGGACTCTGGTTTTCCGTGGTCCTCGGTTCCTACAGCGGGGAAGAGCTGACAGTGTTGCCACTGGCGCTGGGAGTTGCGGTGGGGAAGTCACTGGAAAGCGTGTACCGGCTGAAGCCGGCCCTGAAATGGCCGAACGATATTCTCCTTTCCGGCCGGAAAGTCTGCGGGATCCTGTGCGAGTCCAAAAACGATAGCGCGGGCCGGTTCCGGGTGGTCGCCGGCATTGGGATCAACGCCAATCAGGACCCCGGTGATTTTTCTGAAGAACTACAGACTTCCGCTACGTCGATTCTCATGGAAACCGGTGAAGTCTGTGACCGCGAAGAGCTAATGGCCGGCGTCTTACACCTGGTTGAGAGCGTTCTGACTGACCTCGCCGGCAAAGGGAGTGACAAGATCCTGCGCGAGTGGATGAGCCGCTGTCCGGCGGTCGGCAACCGGGTCCGGGTCGGCGGTCAGCAACCTGTTGTGGGCCAGTTTGATGGTCTCGATTCTGCCGGCAGGATGATCCTGCTCAAGGACGACGGTTCACAGGTTTTCGTCGCCGCCGGGGACGTTTACGACGTTTCCGAACGCGCATGATCCCCATCTGATTCTTGCATGCGAAGCTGAAAATGTAATATTTACAAACTGCCAGTGGCTGCTTTTCAACCACCCCATTTTTCAGCAGTACGACTTCGAACCACCAGCAGGACGAGCAGTCCAAGTATTTCCAATAAAAACAACGTTTACAGCCTCACCCAGTTTCGGCACAAGGCTTGCAACTTCCTGCATCGTGTTTTCTATTCATAACCTTGTGCTAAAAGGCGGACATGAGCCTCGGGACAATCCTCATAGTTGACGACGAGCCGACGATCAGCGGAATGCTACAGGAGACGCTGGCCAAACGCGAATATAGTGTCGCCGCAGCCAACAGTGGAGAGGAGGCGGTGTCCTGCCTGCACGACTCTCAGTTCGACCTCGTGATCACCGATTTGTACATGCCTGATCTGAACGGCATGGAGATCCTGCGCACCGCAAAGTCTGCGGATACGGACACTGGCGTCATCATCATTACCGCGCACAGCTCCGTTGAAACCGCTGTCGAAGCGATGCGAGTCGGGGCGTACGATTATCTCATCAAGGGCTTTTCGCTGGACGAAATCGAGCTCACCGTAGAAAAGTTTTTCAACTACCATACGCTGGTCAAGGAAAACAAGCAGCTCCGGTCAGAACTCGGCACACACTACGGGATTAAGAATATTATCGGCCGGAGCCCGACGATGCGACGCGTGTTCGAAACGGTGAAAATGGTGGCTCCGACCGACGCCAACGTCCTTATCCAGGGCGAAAGCGGTACCGGCAAGGAACTCATTGCCCGGGCTATCCACCAATGTAGCGACCGGCGAGAGCGCCCGTTCAGCACCACTAACTGCGCCGCAATTCCTCACGGTCTTATGGAAAGTGAGCTGTTCGGCCATGTGAAAGGAGCCTTTACCGGCGCACACCGAACGACGAGAGGCCGCTTCGAACATGCGGATGGTGGTACGCTCCTGCTCGATGAGATCAGCGAAATAGAACCCAATCTGCAAGTGAAGCTTCTGCGGGTGCTGCAGGAAAAGACCTTTGAGAAAGTTGGCAGCCCGGAAACACTGAGCGTCGATGTGCGCATCATCGCAGCGGCAAATAGGACCCTGAAGCAGGAAGTGGAAAAGGGCACGTTCCGCGAAGATTTGTATTACCGGCTCAACGTGGTTCCCATTCATGTGCCGAGCCTGCGGCAGCGGAAGGAGGACATCCCGTTGCTTGTCGACCACTTCATCGACATCTATGTCGGCAAATATTCCAAGACCAACAAGACAAAGATCAAATCTATCGGCGAGAAGGCCCTGGCGCAGCTCATGGAACACGACTGGCCCGGAAATGTCCGGGAGCTCGAGAATACCATCGAGCGTGCAGTGGTGATGTGCAACGAATCCCGCATCGAGCCCAAGCACCTATTCCTCGGCCTTGACGCACCCGGCGAGGAGAACCGCCGCCAGAAAAACATGCCCCTTCCGGCCGGCATGACTTTGCGTGAAATGGAAAAAAGGCTTATCCTGCAAACCCTTTCCGAGCAGGGCGGAAACCGCACATGGGCTGCGGAGAAGCTCGGCATTAGCGTGCGAACTCTCCGGAACAAGCTTCAGGAGTATCGCGTCGCAGATCCTCAACTGGTGGGCAACGCCATCTAGGAAATATCTGTCTTCAACCGGCAAATTCTGCCGCCCCGCGCTTCGCGACTCACCGACCAGCATCCCACTCAATGATATTTTCCATAGGCCACAAACGCTTCGCCCGTAGACATAAGTTTCTGTTTTTGTGTGAGCACATCCTGCGCTCAAACGGCCATCAAGCGTCTTGTGCTGCCGGAAATGGCTGCCGAAAGTGGCTGGCATAGATGTTGCGAAAGATGCCGCGAGCTCAATCGTTTCGACCTTTCAGGAATGTGAAATCCAGTACGAAGTTGGAGTAGTAGCATGAAAGCATCTTCCAATCACCACCTCTGGCAAGAGTATACAACCCACCACAGCATGAAAACGCGCGAGCGCCTGCTGGTGACGTACCTCCCTCTGGTAAAGTATATTGCCGGCAAAATGATGTTCACCCTGCCCACTTGCGTCGACTACAACGACCTGTTGAGCGCAGGGGTCATGGGACTCATCGGCGCTTTGGAGCGGTTCAATCCGGAGCAAGGCGTCAAGTTCGAGACGTTCGTATTGCCGCGCATCAAGGGTGCCATTCTGGACGAACTCCGCACCTTGGATTGGGCGCCGCGCTCGTTGCGGTCCAAGGCCCGCATGGTGGAGAGGGCGAGTGAGCGTCTGGAGAAAGACCTGGGCAGATCGGCCACGGGCTATGAGATCGCCGAGGAGCTGGATATGAACATCGAGGAGTATGGGACGGTCCTGAGAGAACTTTCGAAAGCGTCTCTGCTCTCCTTGGATGGGAGCAGGGCTGAGGACAGCGAGCAGGTCACCTCCATGTACGACTTGCTGGAAAATGAGCAGTCCGATAACCCGCTGAGCTCGTTGGAGGCAACTGAGATGAAGGGGCTGCTCGTCGAGGCCATCGAGGAGCTGAATGAGCAGGAAAAAATCGTCATGGCCCTTTATTATTATGAAGAACTCACCCTGAAAGAGATTGGCCAGGTTCTGAGCATCACGGAATCGCGTGTGTCCCAGATCCACAGCAAGGCCATTGAGAATCTGAAGGGTGCACTAGCCTGCGAGGTGATCAATTGAACACGATGGGTACTGCATACAGGACAACGACTTATTCACAGCGGCATCGCTTTGATGACAACCTCTGGGAAAATCGCTTCAACACCTTTTTTGAAGAATTGAGCAAAACCGTCGCGTTCGAATCCGGCAGTCTGTTTGTGTATGAACTGAACAGCCAAAGCCTCACGGAAGTTGCGAAAAGAGGGGATGGAATCGATTTTATAAGCGCGATCAATTTCCCCATGGGTACGGGCCTGTCTGCATGGGTGGCGCAGAAGGGCAAGGTCATCTATCTGCCAGACATTCATCGCGGCAGCCGTCACGGGCTTAACCCGGTGCGTTCCTACCTTTCGATGCCTTTGGAGATGAACAATCGTATGATCGGTGTTCTCAATTTGGGCCATGTCATGCCGAACGCATTTGATGAGCCGAAGTTGAGCGCCATTTCCGAAAGTTGCAAGGAGATAGCGCGCAAGATTTATAATCAGACCTACCTCAACTTCCGGGATGACGACTCAGACTGTTGTAATAATTGACGACGACCGCGCCATTCATGAACAGGTCAGCGTCGTCCTTTCGAAAGCAGGCTACAGAGTCGTTTCCGCGTTTTCGGGGAAGGAGGGAATTGCTCTGGCGGCAAGCGAGATCCCCTCTTTGGTCATTTTGGATCTTTGCATGCCGGAAATGGATGGAATGGAGACCTATCGGCGGCTCCGCGCCCAACCGGAGCAGGGCTGCAGTTGCCCGGTGGTAATGCTCACCGCCACAAACCATTCGAACAACGAAGTGCGTGAAATTATCGACTCCGGCGTATCGGCGTATCTGGAAAAACCATTCGGCGGCCGCGAGCTCCTCAACGTCCTTCGCAATGTCATGTTAACCCACGACATAGAGAGGAAAGCGAAAGGGCAGACCGGCAAGAAACATTCTAGCGCTTTCCTCCTGAACCTGGTCGATACCTGCCCGCTGATGATCATCACGACGGATCTGTGCGGAAGAATTACATTTGCCAACCAACTCGCATGCGAGTACATTGGCGGCACCCCGGAGGAGCTGCAGGGGCGGCCGGTGGCGTCTTTCATCCCGGAACACGATTTCCTGTTGCAGCGTCTGGAGCATGCGCAGGGCAGTGTCCCCGTATCAGAGGAATGCAAAGTGCGGGCAAAGGAAAGCACCTGGCACTCCGTAGGTGTTCACTACGGGTTTCTGACCGACGAACAGGGAGCTAAAGTCGGCCTGCTCATCGTCTGTCAGGACCTG
>CAZTNL010000267.1:0-5126 GCA_964614885.1 uncultured Calditrichaceae bacterium
GTGACCGTGAACTCGTGCTGTTCCGGTTTGCCGTTCTCCTGCGTCTCCGTCACGATGGTCGTCGCTTCGATGGCGATTTCAGGGTTCATTTCCGGCTTGCCGTCGAAGACCAGTTTGCCTTCCTGGATCTGGAAACGGTTCCCGAACAGCTCGTAAAAGCCGCGCACGGTTGAAAAAGAACCGAAAAGCACAAAATCATCAGATTCCTTGACGGCGCTGACTTTTCCCTTGATCTCGATGTTCGCGTCGTTGCTGCGAATCCACACATTTCGTGGGAAAAAGAAGGAAAGCTCGCCGGTCAGATTCTTGTAGAAGGTCGACTCGGTGAACAGTTCTTCCTGCACTTCCTTGCTTTTCTGGAAACGCAGGGCGCCGGTGGTGTCGAACGGGGTTGAGTCGGCCGAAATGACAAAGAAGGGCTGTGAGGTCAGCGCGACCGTGGTCTCTTCTTCGTACGACTCGTAGTAGATGCGGGCGTCGTCAACCGTGAGGTCGCCGATGATGTAAGGATCCTGCACACTTCCTCCCAGCTCGACGATGCCCTTGGCCCGCGCCCGGATCAGTTTGTTGTGCATCAGCTCGAAATCCTTGACCTGCAATCTGGTGTAGAACTCGTCGAGCCCGTCTTCCGACAGGGATAAACTGCCATCGAGCAGCTTCAGGTAGCCGTCTCCCGATCTGGCCTGCAGGTTCCGCATAAGAACCTGCTTGTCCTCCAGCACGAGGACGATGTTGACCTTGCTGTATTTCGTGCCGAGCTCCGGGATTCGGAAGGTACCGTTTACCAAACGAATCGGCCCGATGCCGCGCAGGTCGTTCAGTGTATTGCTCAGGACAATGTCCGCCACCAGCAAGCCGCCGACGTCCTGGACGCCGGTGGTGAAGGCCTGCAAGAATGCCATATCGATACCCCGGGTGCTGAGTTTCAATTCGAGAGGCTGGTCGCGCAGGAGCGTGGATTCGAAAGGGTAAAGGGAGAGCTGCAGCGGCAGGTTACCACTCGATTGCAGCAGGCTGTCGCCCTGGTCCTTCGCGAAATTACAGTGCCACGTCAGGTAATCGTCTTTGAATTCGAGCTGTCCGGCGAATTCCCTGAAGGGAACGGCTGCATAGTGGCCCTGTGCTAAACGAATCTGGCCGCTCACTTCCGGCTTCGCCAGCGTACCGTCCAGTCCGAGCTGGATGTCCAGAAGGCCTCCAATCTCCATGCCGCCGCCGAGGAGATCGGCGTAGCGCGAAATGTCGATCCGGCTCAGCGCCAGCCTCAGCCGGTTCGCTCCTTTGAGGTCGACGTAGCCGTTGAGCGCGACGGTCTGCTCTCCGGATTCCAGACGGAGTTCGTCGACCCGGCACTGCTCGCCCTGCAGCGTGATTTCCGTGGTTTCGCCGGTTTTTTGCCAGAACTGCTCCGGTGAAGCGATTTCAAGGGCGTCGATCCGGATGCGCGTCGCCGCCTCCTGCGGGAGCAGGTTGCCGCTGGTCAGGGCGACGACCCCTCCGGCTGTCCCTGCGTCGATCCTGAAGGACAGACCGGTGTCGGCAGCGTTCAGTTGCACGTTCAGGGTGTCGATGGCCACGCCGTAAGCATCCGCCTTTCCCGCCCGGGCGTCGATATCGATGGCATAGCCGTCGGCGGTAATGTAGCCGGACCCCGTGGCAGAGAAGCGGCTCAGCGCCAGACCGGCCATGCCGGCCTTTGACAGTGAAATCTCCCCAAGGAGGTTCAGGGAATCTTTCGGTCCCGTAACCGAAAGTGACAGCGTCCCCTCTCCGTGCAGCGAGTCGGCCGGCAGCACCGGAGTGAGAAAGGAAAAATCCGTGAAATCCGCGTTCAGGCTCAGCGCGTTGGCGCGCGTCATCGACATGGAACCGTGCGCTTTCACGATGCCGAGGGGCGAGTCTATTTCAAAAGCGCTGATGTTGACGGACTGGTCTGCAACGCTGATTTGAACATGCGCCGTGTCCAGCGGCACGTTATTCAACGAAGAGGGGAGCAGGCTCAGATCGAGTCTGCCGGAGGTGTTCTCGGCGTTGCTGCCGGCGCCGTGACCGCGGAGCCGGAGGTTGAGATTGCTGGTCATGCCGCTTTCGGGCATGAACTCGGCGATATTCAGATTGCGAATGTTGCCGTCGAAAGCGCAGCGGTAGTTCGGCCGGGCCAGCAGAGTTTGCCCGCTCAGGGCAATCCGGCTGGAGCCAAGGGCGGTTTTCATCTCGAAGGACAGACTGTCCGCTAGCATATCCGCCCGTACAGTTCCCGGCCCGAAAGCTGTGCCATTGAAGGAACTGCTGTCCACTTCAATTCCGAGGCCGGCGAAAAGAGAATCCGGGTTCGTGCCCGTGCCATCGAGTTGAAAGGCGAGGTTGAGGTCGCTCGCCAGCGTACTGTCCTGCGTCACCTCCGCCAAATCGAGACCCGCTACTGTCCCGTTGACGGAATAGCCGTAGGGGACGGCGGAGAGGTCGAATTGTCCGGCGAGTTCCACCGTGCCCTTTTCGAGGCGGATGCCGCACTTCACCCGGAGATCGCTCAGAGGCCCTTCAGCCTCGATGTCGAGGCGCGGATTGCCGTACAGTTTGAGGTCGGGGAGGAAACGGCGCAGCTCGGCAAAGGACACCGGTTTGCCCGACAGCACAAGACCGAGTACCGGATTCCGGAAATCACTGATGTCCACGTGTGAATCGAAGCGCGAAGCGTCCGTTTCGACCCTCATCTGCGTGGCCTTCAGGCCGGTCGAATCGAAATCGACGTCTGATTTCATCGTGCGAACGCTGAAATCAGGCTCTTCCGTGCGCAGAGTGAGCTGCTGCAGAGAGCCTTTGAGCTTGTTTCCCGCTAATGTAAGTCCGAGATGGACGTTCAGGTCGCGGACGTGCCGGGGCAGTTTGAATTCTGCCGCCCGACTTTGCCGAATGTCGGCGGCGCCGTTCTCAATTCTGAGCGCTGCCAGGACGATCTCCCACTTCGCCCCGCCGACCGCTTCCGGCGTTGGCGCAGCGCCGGCGCGGAGCAACCGGGTCACATTCCAGCGCAAGCTGTCATCCTGACTAAGGCTCAGCGTGGGGTTTTGTACTGTCAGTTCGGACACGATCAGACGGTTCGAGAGCAGGGCCAGGGGTTTGTAGGTCAGCACAACGCGTTCGATTTGCGCCAGCGGTTTGCCGTCCAGGGTCAGGGAGACGTCATCCAGCTGCACCCGGTTTAGCAGGTTTCCGCTCAGCTTCCCGACCGAGATGGCGCCGTTGATGGTGTCGTTGATCTCGCTGACCAATCGGTTGCGAAGCCAGCTCCGAAAGGCCTGCGTTTGCGTCGCGACCGTTGCCAGCACCGTACAGCCGACGATTGCCAGAATTGAATAGATGATAAATCGCTTCATGCTCAGAATGCCTGTCCGATGCTGAAATGCACCTGCGCCCTGCGCCGGTCCTGAGGTTGCTTGTTCAGCTTCCAGCCGAAATCGATGCGAATGGGACCGATGAGCGTGTTGTAGCGCAGACCAAAGCCGATGGCATAGCGCAAGTCGAGAAAATCGAACTGGTCCCATTTGGACCAGACGTTGCCGTAGTCCAGAAACACGGCGCCTGCAAACTGTTTGAAAAGTGAGCGCCGGAGCTCGAAACTGCCCTCGATGAGGCTGTTGCCTCCCAAGGGTGTCGAGCCGGTGCTGTCTGTCAGCGCCGGCCCCAGCTCCTGGCGCCCCCAGCCACGAACGGAATAATTTCCGCCGGAGAAGAAGCGGTCTTCCTGCGGTGTGGCGCTGGAACCCCGTATCGCCTGCATGATGCCCATCGAGAGTTTGAACGCGAAGACGTTCTTGTTCTTGAAACGTTTGTAGAAGCGATGTTGTCCTGAAATCTTGATGTACTTGGAGGGCGTGTTGATGAACTGCCCGGCCTCTTCGACAAGCAGTGAGCTAATCGTTCCGCTGGACGGAGCAAAGATATCGTTGCTGGAGTTGTGCGACAGCCCTAGTTTGAGGATGGACTTCGACTTGTTCGAACCGACGCCGGCGGTCTCGACCGTATCCTTTTCAACAATAGTGCTCAAGAAGACATTTGTTTTTCGGGTCAGCCGGCGGTTGAGCGTCAACTCGGCGCCGATGCTGCGCTCGTTAAAACTTCTCTCGTCCCGTTTCTTGAAGAACGGCTTGAAAATCAGGTCATTGCGATTCGAGAGAAAGTAGGGCTGGCTCAGCTCGGTCTCGATCTCCAGCGGCAGCAGCTTGGTCGAGCGTTTGGCATTGATGCGAAGGATGCGCGCGCCGCCGAGAAAGTTTCTGTGCCGCCACTGGGCGAACCCGCGAAAGCTCTCCTCCGTGCCAAAGCCGAGTCCGAATTTGAGCGTGCGCAGCTTTGCTTCCTTGACGTGCACTTCGATGGGAATGTCTTTGGGTTTGCTTTCCAGGTTCGTTGCCTTCAGGCTGACAAATTGAAACAGTTCCAGTCGGTAAACCTGGCTTTGCGCGAGACTGAGTTTTTTTTGGGCAAAAGGCTGGCCCGTGGAAAAACCGAGTCCGCGGCGAATGGCGCTGTCGGAAACGTGGTTGTTGCCGGTGTAGTGTATCTTGCCGAAGCGACAGAAAGGCCCTGGCTTCAGCAGCCACTCCAGGTTGACGGTGTGCCGCGAGTGGTCAAAGGTAGGGCGGACCCGCGCTTCGATGTAGGGGTAGCCTTTGTTGCTGAAGAGATCGATGATTTTGTCATAATCGAGCTTTAAATCCTGCTCACGGTAGCGCTTGCCCTTTTTCAATTTCATGGAGCGGGGCAGGCGTTCGGGGATCAGCCCCCGCGCCGAGTCGGCTTTGAAATCAAAAGTGACCTGGTTGACGCGCGTCGCTTCGCCTTCGTCGATGTGGATGATGATATTGACTTCGTCGTGTTTCTTGTTGTAGACGAGTTCGTAGTTGGCAACCTTGCTGAGCAGGTAACCTTCCTGCTGGTAGAATCGCTCGATTCTGAGCAGGTCGGTCAGGAAAACGTCCTTATCGAAGATCTTGGATTTCTTCCAGGGAAGGAAAAACCGATACCACGGGTTGGCCTCGGTTTCGATGGCCTTTTCGAGCTTACCGGAGGAGACCTGTTTGTTGCCTTTGAATTTCAGGCTTTCCACACGGACTTCCTGCGCG
>CAZTNL010000268.1:0-2590 GCA_964614885.1 uncultured Calditrichaceae bacterium
TTGAATTTAAAATTGTGAACCTTAACGTGATTGATTCACAAATGCTGCCACGGAGTCACAGAGGGCACAGAGAAACAAGAACTTTGAGAAGCTCTCCACCGCAAAATATGATTTCGAAAAATCAGAAAGGTTCACCTTCTTAACTTTCAACAAAACTAAAGCTCGGCGGCTCCGTGGCTTTGAATTTTTCAGATTAATAAAGATCCCAGAATTGTCTTGACATTCTTTGCGATTACGTTATATTTATTACTATTATTATACAATTTTCAAGGGTGGCGAACCTTTTGAAGATTTACAACACATCCGCGCGGGGAATCCCTGACTCACTTCACAATTTGATCGTTTTGAGACCAAGTTGACATAGCTCAATCAGACGGATAGGAGCACGAATCGCCAATGCAGACACCAGGCCTTATGACCACGAAGACAAGAGCATATCTTGGAAGGGTTGCCCTTCCGGCATGCATCTTTGGATTTGCTGCTCTGTTCACCGGTAGTCCCAACCTGTTCGCGCAGTCCCAGTGGTCGCGCGATGCCAGCCGAAACAATGAGGTCGTGACCCTGAATATGAGCGACCAGAAGAAACCGGTCATTGTCAGCGACCACAGGAAGGGCGCGCTCATCCTCTGGGAAGATGACCGCAACGGCAGCATGGATGTCTACGCCCAGCGGATGCTCGAATCAGGCAATACCGACTGGACGCCGAACGGGGCGGAAATCGCAGGCGGCGCCGAGAGGCAACAGGCGCCGGCCATCGCCGTCACGGACACAGGATCCTTTTTTGTCGCCTGGCTCGATGACAACAATATCGTTTCCGACGTTCATGTCTTGCTCCGACCCTTTTCGACCGTGGATGCCGCGCCGGTTTGGCCGTCGCCAGTGCTGGCCCACCGCGGCGATAATTCGCCGCCCCGGCTCATATTGAACAACCTCGGCGACCTGATCACGGCCACCTATCTCAGCGCCGAGTTCGACGACGTTATCAGCTTTCAGGTAACCACAGGAAATGGCGTGACGCGTTTCTTTCCGGAACAGAAAGTCGCAAACGGCAATGCAAAGGGACGACAGCCGAGACGGCAGCCACCGGTTGTAGCAGCCTTGAACGGCGGCATCATCGCCGCCTGGACCGACGCCCGGGCCGATTCAACGGTTTATGTGACCGGCATTCATTCAGATGCAGCCGGAACCGAGTGGGATAAGGGCGAGCAACCGCTGAGTGAATCGTTGGCGTTCGCCACCTACCCGGTCATCGTGCCGGACGGGAGCGAGGGGGCCATCATCGCGTGGGTCCAGCCGGTCGCAGGCGCCGAAGACGACAAAGTCCGCGTAACGCGGGTCGACGCAACCGGTGAGCAGGTCTGGTCGCTTATCGTTACCGATTTGCCGGTGACGGTGGGCAGGAAAGTCGATCTTGAAATGACATCCGACCAGCGCGGCGGCGCTTACCTTGTCTGGGAAAATATCTCCGCCACCAACCCCAAGCTGTACGCGCAGCGAATTCGAAACAACGGCGATGCCTGGTCTGCGGATGTTGCGCTTTCCGACGGTGTCGGCGCCCAGTTGAACGCCGCCATCACCAGCAGCGCCACCGGCAATCTGCTTTGTGCTTGGCAGGACGCCCGCAACGGTGAGGCAGACATTTTGGGACAGGCCGTAGATTCGACCGGAACTCTCATGTGGAACCCTGCCGGCGTGGACGTCTGCTCCGCGGGTGGCACGCAGGTGAATTCGGCGATTGCCGCCGATGGTCTCGGTGGCGCCATCGTCGCCTGGGAGGACCAGCGCAATGGAACCAGCGACATCTACGCCCAGCGCGTCAGCGTCGATGGGCAATTGGGCGAGTTTCGCACGGCCCAGATCGACGCACCGACCAGCGTGGATGATTGGGAAATCGGATCCACGCAGACCATTTCCTGGAAAGCATCGCCGCAAATCGACAGCGTGAAAATCGAACTCTCGCGCGATGGCGGCCAGGTGTTTGAAACCCTTTTTGATAAACTCGATAATTCCGGCCAGACAACAAGTACCAGCTACACGGTCAGCGGCAGCTCGACGGAACAGGCTGTGCTGAGAATCAGCGCAGTGGAAGCGCCGTTTGTGCGCGGCGTCAGCGGCACATTTCGCATTTCCGCGCCGCAGGGGCCGACCATTTTGCACACGCCACTGGCCTCTACCAATGCCGCTGAAGACGCAATTCTGAGCGCGAGTGCTGTCGATGCCAGCGGCGTGCAGTCGATGGTGCTCCACTACAAAGTGGGCGGAGAAGCAGGCTTTCATACGTCGGAAATGGTCTCGGAGCGGACCAGCAGTTTCAGTGCTACGGTTCCCGCAGATTCGGTGACTGAGCGCGGCCTGCAATATTACATCGAAGCGACCGACATCATCGGAACGCGGGCCAATTCAGATACATTTGCCGTCGCCGTGCGCTTTGTTGCTGGCACTCAGACAAAACAAGTGGCCATCGGCGGCGATCTCACTTCGTATCGCATGATTTCCGCGCCCAATTTGCTCGCGCAGCCCCTTGCTGATTCCGTGTTTGCCGCATCGGGTTTCGGGGTTTACGACAGCACCAGCTGGCGGCTGTTCGAAT
>CAZTNL010000268.1:2690-5120 GCA_964614885.1 uncultured Calditrichaceae bacterium
TTTGCCGCATCGGGTTTCGGGGTTTACGACAGCACCAGCTGGCGGCTGTTCGAATATCGCAGCAACGCTAATGTGGAGCGCGACTCGTTGAACGCAGCCAGTTTCCGTTTTCAGCCCGGACACGCGTTTTGGCTGATTTCCGCTGCCACGCAGACAGTAGATTTCGGTCGCGGCGCGTCGGTTGCAACCAATTCGAACTTTGCGGTCACTTTGCGCCCCGGGTGGAATCAGGTCGGCAATCCGTTTGCCTTTCCAGTCGCCTGGAGCGATATTCTCGCCGCCAATCCCGGGTTGACCATCGGCCAGCAGCCGTGGCTTTACCGCGGCTCCTACATCGTTCCCGATGAGATAGACCCGTTCGAGGGCTATTTCGTTTTCAACTTTGCGGATACCGATGTTCGGCTGCAGATACCAGCCGTGGAATTTGCGCCGAAAAACCAGGCTCTGGCGAAGAGTCAGGACGGCCGGCAATGGCAAATGCAAGTTCAGGCGTCCTGCGGCGCGGCGCTCGATGCGGAAAACTTCGTCGGTATCGATTACAACGCGGCGCCCGAGTGGGACCCGCTGGATCAGCCCGAACCGCCGGTCATCGGCAAGTTCGTTTCCCTTTATTTTCCAAAAAAGGGCGACTGGCAGCGATACGATTTTGACTATGCCTCCGACTTCCGTGGCAGCCTCGAAGACGGGCAGACCTGGAAGCTGGAAGTGCGGAACAATATTCGCAATTCTGAAGTTCGGGTCGAATTCGGTACCGAGACCCTGCCTGCCGGCCTGAAAGCGACCCTGCTGGACGAGAGGGTGAAAATCAGCCAGGATCTGCTCGCAGATCCGGTTTATCGTTTTCCAACCGGAAGCGCCAAATCGGTGAAAACGCTGAAATTGGTTATCGGTAAACCCGATTACGTGTCGCAGGTTGTCGCCGAAGCGGGGCTGGTGCCGACCGACTTTGAACTTACCCAGAATTTCCCGAATCCGTTCAACCCGAGCACCTCCATTCGATATGGGTTGCCCGCGGACGAAAAAGTTACCCTGAGGATTTACGATGTGCTTGGCCGCGAGATCATTCGCCTTGTGGACGGAAGCCGGCAGAAGGCCGGATTTCATGTGGTGAACTGGAACGGTCGTAACAGGGAGGGCCTACCGGTGGCCAGCGGCCTGTACGTGTACCGCATAACCGCCGGGAAATACTCGAAGGCCCGCAAGATGCTGTTGGTGAAGTAGATGTGAAACGCCAAAGGAGGCACCGTATGAAACACAGCACGCTCTTCCTCGCTTCCCTGATGATTCTCGCAACCCTCGGGTGCGACCGGACACAAAGTCCGACCTCTGCGGACGACTCCGCTCTGCAAACCGGCCGCACGCCCGGAGCCAGCGTTCAGGCAGCGCACACCCGGGAAAATCCGGGTGGGGCAGACAACGCCGGGACAGTACTTGAGCCAGGCACGGACCGCATGTCGCCGGAATATACGGGCGCAGCCGTCCAATTGATACCACTGCGCCCACGGGTTGAACAAAATAATGTCCATCTTCGCCGGTTCCGTGGAGGGCGCGCCATAATCAGAGTCCCGTACGACTTCGACTCAATCCAGACCGCGGTCGACGCAGCCAGTCCGGGTGACTGGATCGTTGTCATGCATGCCCTGGACTTTGTTTATAATGAAGATATCCTAATCGACCAGTCCAAACCGGGCCTTCGCCTGAGTGCAGAGGGTCCCGTTGCGCTCAACGGGAGGATTCGTATCCAGGCGGACAGGGCGATTGTCGAGGGCTTCAACATCACCATGGATCTGCCGTTTGTCGCGGGTGCCATCGAAGTTGTGAACGCGTCTGACGTCATCGTTCGGAACAATCAGGTCACGGGAAGCTATCACGGTATTTGGCTAATGCGCAGTAAGAGGTGTCTGGTCACAAACAACCGGGCCACGGCTCTCGGCTGGGATGGCATTATTTTGTTCGATGCCGACAGCGCCCGCGTCATAGAGAATCAGAGTATGAACAATCAATCCGACGGCATAATCGCGTTCAAGAGCAGCGACATACGGGTCCTGAACAATCGAACAGGTTCTAACCGATTTGATGGAATTGCCATAAGCGACAGCTGCTATTACGCACAGGTCAGTCAGAATGTTTGTAACGGTGACGCCAGTGGCATCACCTTGAGCTGGTATTCCGGACAAAACGATATCGGCCCCGGCAATGTGGCGAATTTGAACAATCAATACGGTATATACCTTTATGCCTTTGCCACGGGAAATAACGTGCACGACAATGGCTTTCATTGTAATGTGAATCAGGATATTTATGATGCAGCCGGTGGAAACACCTTTGCCGGCAACTCTACCGGGCCGTTGCCCGAATGTCAGTGATGATCGCTGACATCAAGCGACCATTTTCTCTGTTCCTGCGTCCAGGGACGTGAGTAGAGGCTGC
>CAZTNL010000269.1:0-5112 GCA_964614885.1 uncultured Calditrichaceae bacterium
GGATGCCCTGCTCGGTTGGCACCATGAAGTTGCGTTCCTGCCCCGCTTGCTTCGCGCGCATAAGACGACTTTCGGCATGATTGCCAGCAACGGCCATTATGAGCAGTGGTACAATGCGGCCCGGGGCATTCGTGCGGCCGTACAGCATTTGGCGGTGATACGCCAAATGCGGCAGGCTGAAGTCATTTTTGCCCGCTCCGTTTTCATGCGTGGCCTCATCACGGAGCTGTTTGCGCTCAATGCACAGCGTATACATGTCGCTTATTGCGGCATCGATCCGGCATTTGCAGAATTGCAGCGTGTCTCCTCGTCCGAGTTGACACGTTTTCTTTTTGTCGGATGGTTTGTTCATGAAAAGGGAATTTTCGACACCCTGAAGGCGCTGGGACAGCTCGCTGCGAAGGGAGAGAAAAACTGGACGTTAAAGATAGCCGGCTGGGGGGATGAAGCTCCCGTGCGCCGTCTTGCCGGGGAATACGGCATTTCCGACCGGATTGTCTTCACCGGCAAGCTGAGCCGGGCTGGTCTGTGCCGGGAGCTAACCTGGGCACAATTGGCCATCTTGCCTTCGTATGCAGAGTCATTTGGATTGGCGGTCGCTGAATCGCAGCTTGCCGGCTTGCCGGTCGTGGGTTACGACGTGGGAGGGGTTCCGGAGATCGTCGAACACGGTCACACCGGTTGGCTTGTTCCCGTTGGCGACGTAGATGCTCTGGCAGGTACGATTCAGGCGGCTATCCGGGAACCGGAAGCTGCATTTCGGATGGGCCTTGCAGGTCGCAAGCGGGTCAGCGCCAGGTTCAGTTGGGCGGAGACCGGCCAAACCATGTTGAGCGTCCTGAAAAGGGCCAGAGCGGCAGAGACTTCGAAAACGACGACACACGAGCCCAAACTGGAGCACGCCTGATAATATGAGTACATCGAGGCCCACGAAGGAAGCCTCCCGAATGGGCATGGTTGAAAGCTATTTTGAAACGCACGCCGATTATTGGTCGGACGCCTACATCAAACCCGGCAATGTCGGTGACCTGGTGCTGCGCGACCGCAAGGATATCGCCGTAGGCTTTGTGCTGTCGGAGCTGCCAGCCGGTGCGCGCATTCTGGACGCCGGCTGCGGCGCCGGACTGGCCACCCTGGCTCTGCTGCAGAACGGATTCGAGGTCGACGCCTTTGATATCTCGCAAAAGATGGTTGATTTGTGCAAAGCCAATGTTGCGCGCGCGGAGATCGCTGCGGACCGTTACCGGGTGCAGCGCGGAGATGTGTTTGCCGCGGCTCTTCCTGCCGCAAGTTACGATGCGATCGTTGCGCTCGGGTTCCTCCAGTATCAGGCGGACGAGACGTCGGCTTTGCGTCAGCTGGCGCTGCTTCTGAAGCCGGGGGGCATCCTCGTCATTTCCGGGCCTACCAAGGTGAAGCTGTCAGAATACTTTGGCCTGGCGAAGTACTATTACAAGGCACAGGATCTCTTCCGGAAAGCGGAACCACACCCCGAGATGGAAATCCTTACAACGATCTCGACGCACTACTACAGCCCCGCACGCTTTCGGTCATTGCTCAACGCAGCCGGCTTTAAGCTATTGGCCTGTCGCGGGCACGGATTCATCAATTTTGCTATCCTGCGCGACCTGACGAACCGGGGGCAGCACTTCACCTACCGTTTTTTCGGACGTTTGGCAAAATTTCTGCCGATCGGCCGCTTTGGCAACGATCTCGTGGCACTGGCAAAGAAGCAGGTCGAGGGTTGACCATGGCCGGATTCCTGAGTAAGGGTGTCACCGGAGCGGTGCGGCGGCTTGCATTCAAATACGCACCGCCCGAGGTCGTTACTCTGGTGCGGCAGTTGCGTTTGGGCAAGAACGCAGCTTTCCCGGCGAAGAAACTGGAGATTTCCGTATCTGTGCCGGCGGGCCCGGTGCTCGTTCTGGCGCCGCATCCGGATGATGAAGTCATCGGTCCCGGCGGAGCTCTGAGTCTGCACCTGAAGCAGGGGGATGAGGTCACGGTCTTATACATGACCAACGGCCGTGGATTGGAATCGCCCGGCGGGGAGATGATCGGAATTCGACGGCAGGAGGCCGAATCTCTGGGGCGGTCCTTTGGATTCAAACAACTTTTCTGGGACGTGGAAGACACCCGGCTTACAAACGATACGGCGCACGTGACTGAGCTCGGGAAGATCCTGAGTGACATGAACCCGTCCGCCGTGTATCTTCCCTCATTTTTTGATCACCACTTCGATCATTTTGCGGCGAACCGGCTGCTGGCGGATGCGCTCAGCCACAGCGGGTGCGGTGAGACCACGATTTTCGGCTATGAGGTGTGGGACAACATGCCGTTCCCTAATCTGCTCGTCGACATCTCAAACCAGTTCGAGCAGAAAGCCGCAATGCTGCGGCACTATAAGATGCCTATGCTCACGACCGACTTTATCGAGATGTGCCGTTACCGCAATTCGTTGCATTATACGCTAAATATCGATAGCAGTATTCGCGACGCCAGGGGGTTTGCCGAGGCGTTCTATAAATTTGATTCTGCCACTTTCTGCACGGTTTTTTATCAGGTATTGCAGACCTTGAGGAAGAATGGCAGCGCACTGCCCGCGCATGTTAGCAGCGCTGCATGAGTTGCGTGCATTGCCGAACTGAAGGAAAAGTTTGACCGACCAACCAAACCACGACCGCGGGACGAAGAAGCGACCAACCATCGTTATCACCTACCCATTCCCACTCGGCCAGGCGAGCGGAGGCTCGCGGATGACGCGGGAAATCGCGTTACACCTTGGACGGCTAGGGGCGAAGGTTTTCATTCTTCCGGTTTCGTCGAACGCGCTGGATACGGTCTTCCCGCGGGAAAAGATGCCGGAGGGCGAGCTTGGCTATGAATACGACGGGATGCTGTCGGCCAACGGAGTTCAGGTAAAGCGCGTGCCGCAGCACAAATTGCACTTTCAGTTGGACGGGCTTGCTGTGCGTCGCGCGATAAGGGAAATCGGCAGGGAGCATGACATAGACTGCGTTTTGAGCTACTACAACGAGGCCGCATTCCTGCCCGGTTTTCTCCGTTCCCGCGGTATCCGCTTCGGATACATCTCCACCTGGCAGTCCTACGCGTGGGCAGAGGTTGCCGCCAATCGCAGGCGTCACATAAAGCGGCTGGTCGATCGTCTCGTTTATGACCGCTTCATCGTGAGGCCCCACCGCCAGGCGGATGTGCTTTTCGCGACATCCGAGTTCACACGCCGCGAACTCATCGAAGTCCTGGGCGTCGACTGCGACCGCATTCATGTTTGTTATTTGGGCGTCGATTCACACTTTGCCGATATCGCACGGCAGCAGCCGGGAAAGAACATTCGTCTCATCTATTTCGGCCGTGTTGTGGTGACCAAGGGCATTCTCGACAGCATGGTGGCGCTCGGAAAGCTGCACGCGCGCGGCATCAGCAACTGGAGTTTGCGCGTTGTCGGCCCGGCCGGCAAGCCGGCAGTAGCGCGTGCCAGAAAGTTGGCGCAACAGTACGGTATCTCCGACAAGATCAGTTACCGCGAAGAGGTGGATGATGCTGGCCTGAAGCAAGAATTGAAGAACGCGGATTTGGCGCTGATGCCCTCGCATTCAGAGTCATTCGGGCTCGCATTTGCTGAGTCACAGGCTGCGGGCGTCCCGGTGATCGCCTACGAGGTTGGCTCGATTCCAGAGGTTGTCGAGGACGGGGTGAGCGGCTGGCTTGCGCCCTTTGGAGATATCGAACAGCTCTCTCTCTGCATTGAAAAAGCGCTGCAGAATCCGGACATGCTGTACCGTGCCGGTCTGGCCGGGAGGCAGCGCGTCCTGAACAAGTTTTCATGGGAAAAGACAGCCCGCACAATTTATGACGGCGTCATGCGAACGCTGCGGCCTACAACCGCCGGGGACCGGCACGCGATCGGCTCCGCGCCCTTCGCCGCCAGCGTCCGGAGTTAGAAGCATATCCACAACGAGGACCAAAGGAGTACGATGATTTCTGAGAACCTATCCCGAGCGGCAACCGATAACACCGGCGAGAGCGCGAACGGCAAGAGCTGTGAATCCTACTGGCGCGCTCAAATGGCGGGATTTTCCGCCCCAACCCCTCTTGCAGTTGACCGTGGTCTGAACCTTCTTGCCGGCCGGGATGCCGATTACCAGGAAATTGAGCTCGCAGTTCCGGCCGAAACCGCCGGGCCGCTGCGGAAGCTTGTGGACAAGGGTTCCCTGTCGCTGGAAACCGCTGTCTGCGCTGCGTGGGCTGCGCTCCTGGCGCGCTATAGCGGAGAAGAGGTGGTGCTCTTTGGTGTGAATCAAGGCGAGGGCGCACCGGTGCTTCCCATCAGAATTGCCGCCGGCCCGGCGCTCCGGGTGCAGGAATTTCTGCAGCAAGTGAATCGCGGCCTGGCGGAACAGCGTTTGTATGCCACGAGCAGCCACGATGAAATAAGAAGGTGGAGTCAGCTCGCGCCCGGTCAGTCGCTGTTCGACAGCGCAGCGACCACCGGCGACATTCATGCCGGAACGCTTGGGCAATGTCCTCTGGTGCTTTGCTTTTCTTCCTCAAACATGACTTTCACCCTGAAATACGACCGTCGACGGATCGAGGCGGCCGCTGCCGAACGCATCCTCGGTCACGTCCTGACCATATTCGATGCGTTGGCGGCAAATCCCGACCTGTCCCTGTCGAATATCGGGATGCTCACTGAGTCCGAGCGTAAGCAGATACTGGAAACGTTTAACGATACAGCAATTGATTTCCCTGACAACGCATGCCTGCACGAGTTATTCGAGCAGAATGTCGCCAGGTCGCCTGAGGCGACAGCCTTCATTTTCCAGAGTGAAAAGATTACCTATGACGGATTGAATCGTCGTGCCAATCAAATGGCGTGGCAACTGCAAAAAGCGGGCGTTCGACCCGGTGCGTTGGTTGGCGTTTTTATGGAACGCTCCCTGGATATGGTGGTCTCTATCGTCGCCATCGCGAAGGCCGGCGGGGCGTATGTGCCTCTCGACCCCTCATACCCGCTGGTGCGAATCGCCTTTATGATTGAGGATACCGGGGTCGCGGTATTGCTTACCCAGAAAAGCCTCTCGGCCAGCCTGC
>CAZTNL010000270.1:0-5098 GCA_964614885.1 uncultured Calditrichaceae bacterium
CCTGAGTCGTTTCCACATCCAGGTCCAGCGACAGCGTTTGCATCGAGGACAGGGTGTTTTCGCAGTCATCGCCCTCGACCGGAAGCGGCTCAGCCTGCTCCCACGGCTGAGACAACCAGAATTCCGCCTCTTCCTGCATGTCCGGTCTTCCTGCCAAACTCACCAGCCCTTCGGCCCACTCTTTGTAGGAAGCTGACTTTTCCGGCAGTTGCAGCGTGGCTCCGTCCGAGAGATGTTTCAGCGCGAGGGAGAGATCCGCCAGCAAAATACGCCATGAGACCACGTCGATGACAAGATGGTGCACAGCCAGGAGCGCCATCGCGGCCCGCTCCTCGCCAAAATCGACCAGGACGGCACGCGCAACCGGCCCGCTGGCCAAATCGAGCCCACTCTGCTGCCGGGCTGCCAGCTCGCGCATCCGGCTCGCCTGTGCGTCGGCCGGCACCCCGCTCAAATCCTTTTTCGAAAAGAGCAGAGCCTCGCCCGAATCGAGGTAATACTGCCTAACCTCTGTGTCATTCGCATTTCTTGCAAACCGCAGCCTGAAGGCGTCGTGATGCGCAAAAACGGCACGGAGAGCGCGTTCGAAAACATCAGCGCTCACAGATTTTCCCAGGTCGAGCACGATGGGCAGATTAAAATGGTTTTCTGCGGGCAGGCGCTGTTCGAAGAACCAACTCTGAATCGGCGTGAGCGGTACCTCACCCGAGGCAAGGACTTGCGGCACCCGTTCTTCTGATGGCTTTTCTGCAACCGCGGCAAGCTCGGCGACCGTCTGGTGCTCAAATATCTGGTTGGCGTTAAGGCGCAGACCGGCCTGAGCTGCCTGAGAGATGATCTGAATACTCAGGACAGAGTCCCCTCCGAGCTCAAAATAGTTATCATCCCTTCCCACGCGCTCCAGCCCGAGAGCCTCGGCCCAAATCTGCGCCAGGGTTTCCTCTGCGGCATTGGACGGAGCCGCGTAGTCGGTATCCAGTTCCGGCCGCTCATGCTGAATGCTTCCCTGCCTGTCCGCGTGCTTCTCCTGCCCGCCGGTCTCACCTGCAATCCAGCGCGACCGGCGCGACTCCAGATCCCCGGTAGAAACAACCAGCTGGTCACACAACGGTCGGCACAGGACGCGCGAGAAGGCTTCCTGCCCCTCTTCCGGGGTCATGAAAAAATCCGCCTCGCCACCGGCAAGCGCCGAAACCGGCTCTTTCCAGTTGAGCCAGTTATCCCAGTTCACGCAGAGCCACGGCGTCGCTCCGGAGCGGTTATGTTTGTGCACGTAGGTGTCGAGGTAAATATGCGCTGCCGTGTAAGCGACGAACCCCAACGCGCCCAAAACCGACGAAAGGGAGGACTGCAACAGGCAAAAATCGGGCTCACGATTGGCGAGAACCTTCTCCAGGACAGCAACACCAGCAACTTTCGGCGCGAGGTGCGCCTCACACTCGGCACGGGTGATCTGCCCGATGATCGGCGCGGTTTTCTCAGCGCCGGCCGCGTGAACTACGCCGTTCAATTCGCCGAATGTCGCATCCGCCAGTCTTACGGCGGCGCGCATTTGCGATTCATCAGTGACATCGGCGGCCAGATAGGCAACAGATGCTCCGCGAGTCTCCAACCCGAGTATCTTCCTCATCTTCGCCACTTCGGAAGCCGGGGCATCGTTTGCAGCGATACGTTTCGCCCACTGACTGCGTTCCGGCAACTCGCTGCGTCCGGTGAGAACCAGTTTCGCCTGATAGTTTCTCGCCAGATAGTCAGCGACTTCCATGCCGATACCGCCCACTCCGCCCGTGATCAGATAGACCCCGCCTTTGCGCAGCAAGGAAGAAGCAGGGCCGGCAACCGGTCTGCGCACCGGCTCGAAGGTCTGGACCCAGCGGTGTCGACCGCGATAGGCCACAACAGGATGAACAGAGGGAACTGCGATTTCGCCGAGCAGCAAATCTGCCACATCCGCGGCGGCGTGATTTCCTGCGGTTAAATCGATTGTGCGGCAGAGGAAATGCGGATACTCCTGAGGAATAACTCTGGCAGCGCCCAGGGCGGCCGCCGCACCCGGGCAGAGCGATTCCTCGCCCGTCACGTCGTGCGCGTCCCGGGTCAGCAGGGTCATTTGCACCGGCGTCGTGCGTCCCTTTCGCGCCAGGGCCTGAGCCAGAAAGACCATGGAATAAAACCCGCGCTCGAGGGCAACGTGGTCTTCGAGACCATCGAGACACCAAAGATGCGCAATACGCAAAGTCCCGTCCTGAGGCAAGTTGAGGCTTTTCAGCAACTGCAAATAGTCCTCAGCGCAACCCGGACTGAGGGTCGCCGCGCCACCAGTCTGGGTGTCGAATGCACCTCCAGGCCGGACGAGGGTCACAGAGCCGCCACGTTCGCCGATGCGCCGCGCCATTTCCTGCGCCACCCCACCTTCATCCGCGAATATCAGCCAGTGGCCGACAAAGTTGGCGCTATCGCTTCCGTCGGACCCGGGCAGTCCGGACCGTTGCCACGAGGGCAAATAGAACCAGTCGGCGATATCGGGCTTGCGTCCGGAGGGTTTTTCCCGGCTTGCGGCCGGGCCATCCTGCGCCTCGACCCAGTAGCGTTTGCGCTGAAACGGGTAGGTCGGCAGCGGCAGACGCCGGCGGTTTTCACCTTCATAAAAGGCGCTCCAGTCTGGAGTGACGCCTGCCAGCCAGAGTTTGCCGAGCGCGGTCAACAGACAGGCCTCGTCCTCCTGCGCTTCCTTTGGATGGCGCATACTTGCAATGACATCGATTCGTTTATTTTCCGGTTTCTGCCGCTCAACCAGGCCGGTCAGCGTTCGGCCTGGCCCGACCTCGAGCAGCAGCCTGCCGGGCGTCTGCAAAAGCGTCTGGATGCCGTCGGCAAATCGTACCGTTCCTCTGAGTTGTCGCGCCCAGTATTCCGGACTTGTGGCCTCCTCGGGGGTAATCCACGTTCCGCTTACATTTGAAATATAGGGGATCTCCGGCGGCTCGAGCGTGACCCGGGCCACTTCGGCGGTAAAGGCATCGAGCATCGCATCCATCATGGGCGAGTGGAACGCGTGCGAGGTGTGCAGCGGACGGCATCCCTTGTCGCTGAGGCGGGTGGCCAGAGCCTGAACTTTATCGGCCGGGCCGGAAACGACACAAAGCCCTGGTTCATTCACGGCTGCCAGCGACACCCCGTCATCGAGCAGCGCTTCGACTTCCTGCTGTGGCAGCGGCACCGCCAGCATACTTCCCGGAGGCTGTTCCTGCATAAGTCCGCCGCGCTTCGCGACGAGGGCGAGCGCATCTTCCAGCGACAGGACGCCGCTCAGACACGCTGCAACATACTCGCCGATACTGTGGCCGATCATGGCGTCGGGCAATACGCCCCAGGAGATCCAGAGTTTGGCCAGAGCAAATTCAACGGCAAAAAGCGCAGGTTGGGTCAGGGCGGTTTGCTGCAGTTGCAAGGCGGCCTCGTCAGCGCGATTTTCCTGTGCAAGAAGTACGGCGTGCAGGTCGCCATCGACGTGCGGCTCCAGCAGGGAAAGACAGGCGTCCAGTTGCTCGCGAAAAACCGGCTCGCCTGCATAAAGCCCCTGTCCCATCCGGACATATTGTGCGCCCTGTCCGGGGAACATGAAAGCCACTCTGGGCGCCATATCGTAAGGCCGGCCGGAAAAGCCTCTGGCAGCGCTCTTGCTCAAAGTCCGGGCTGCTTCCCGGGCATCAGTGCAGACAGAAATCCGCCGGTGACCGAACGCTTTTCGACCGAGGTGCAAGGTGTAGGCCGCGTCGGCGATATCGGTCTCAGGTTCGTTTTGCAAATGGCCGGCGAACTTTTCCGCAGCCTCGCCGAGAGCATCTTCTGTGCGGGCGGAGAGCGAAAGCAACTGAAAGGGGCGCGACGCCGATGCAACTGCGGGCGCAGGCGCCTCTTCTAGAATCACATGCGCGTTCGTCCCTCCCATGCCAAAAGAACTGACTCCGGCGCGGCGGGGAGCGCCGGAGCGCTCCCAAGTCCGGAGCTTATCGTTGACGTAGAATGGGCTGCCGGCAAAATCGATCTTGGGATTCGGACGCTCAAAATTAAGGCTGGGCGGCAGCTCTCCGTGCCAGAGCGCCAGCGCGGTTTTTATCAGACCGGTTACGCCGGCGGCAGCGTCAAGGTGGCCGATATTGGTTTTCACCGAACCGATGCCGCAGAAATGTTTCCGGTCCGTGCTCGCGCGGAAGGCCTGGGTCAGCGCCTCGATTTCTATCGGGTCGCCGAGGGGGGTGCCGGTTCCGTGCGCCTCGATATAGCTGATGGTACCAGCCTCGACCCCGGCCACACCCAACGCTTCGGCCACAACGTCTGCCTGCCCTTCGACGCTGGGCGCCGTGTAGCCTACTTTTGCCTGCCCGTCGTTGTTGATGGCGGAGCCACGCACAACCGCGTAAATGCAGTCACCATCCGCCTGAGCGTCCTCCAGGCGTTTGAGGGCGACGACGGCTGCTCCCCGGCCGCCTGCGGTGCCCTTGGAATCGGCATCGAATGCCCGGCAGTGGCCGTCCGGCGAATAAATACCCTGCTCCTGGTAGAGGTAGCCAGAGAGCTGCGGTAACACAATGGAAACACCGCCGGCAAGCGCCATATCGCACTCGCCATTCAGCAGGCTCTGGCACGCCAAATGAACCGCGACCAGAGACGTCGAGCAACTACACTGGACATCGAGGCTCGGTCCCTTAAGGTCGAGTTTGTAGGAAACCCGGGTCGTGAGAAAATCATGATTGTTTCCCATGACGCTTTGCAGGCTGCGCACGTTCTCTATGGCTGAGCTGCCGAAGAGATTGAAGAGCAGATAGCTGTTCATGCTCACACCGCCGAAAACGCCCGTCCGGAATGCGTCGTTCTCGGCGCAATGGCCGCTGTGTTCCAGCGCCTGCCAGGCGCACTCCAGAAACAGCCGGTGCTGCGGATCCATGACACTGGCTTCGCGCGGGGTGTACCCGAAGAACACTGCGTCGAACATATCGATATCATCGAGCAGAGCCCCAGCCTTCACGTAGTTCGGATTGCGCAGAAGCTCAGGGGCAACTCCGGCCGCCAGCAGCTCTTCATCTGAGAAAAAGGT
>CAZTNL010000271.1:0-5087 GCA_964614885.1 uncultured Calditrichaceae bacterium
CCCTTTTCATGGCCGAACAACTCGCTCGCCAGCAAATCTTCCGGCGACACCGTACAGTTCAGCGCCACAAACGGTTCGGAAGCGTGCGGCCCATGTTCGTGGATGGCCTTTGCCACCAGTTCTTTGCCGGTGCCGCTCTCTCCCTCGATCAATACCGTGGTCAGATTGGAGCTGGCGGTGATGGCCCCGATCGTCTTGTAGACCTCCTGCATCGCCGGGCTGCGACCGATGATCGCATCCCGCTCTTCCTCGCGACCGAGCCGGGACTGCAGGTCCGTCAACTCACGCTTGAGTTTCAGAGTTTCCAGTGCGCGCCGGGTGGTCAACCGTATCTTTTCACGGTCGAGCGGTTTGGTCATGTATTCGTACGCCCCGAGCTGGACGGCGCGAATGGCATTTTGCATGGTCCCGTGTCCGGTCATTACGATCACGGGAATATCGATGTTCTCGTCGCGCAGTTGCTTGAGCGCCTCCAGACCATTCACCTCCGGCATGGCAATATCGATGTAGATGACCTGCGGTTTCTCGGCCCGCACCATCTCGAGACATTTCTGGCCATCCGCGGCGGTAACGAGTTCATACCCCTCTTTGCCCAGGGTCAGACTGAGCGAATACAGGATACCTGGATCGTCGTCGAGGATCAGAATCTTGGTCTTTTCCATAGCTCTACAACTGCCGCGGGGTTTCTAACTCGTGTTGCCGTGCGGCAAAAGCAGGCCCTTCGGGCGACGGCTCCACCGGAAGGACAATGATAAAGACACTACCCGCGCCGGGCTTGCTCGCGACCTGAAGCACGCCACCGTGTTCGGTCACGGCGCGCTTCGCTGTGGCAAGGCCAAGGCCCGTGCCGTTGGTTTTGCTGGTAAAAAACGGGTCGAATATCCGCTTGAGATTTTCCGCATCTATGCCCTCGCCATCGTCGCGCACACTTACCTTGAGGACGGTCTGGCCGGGGCGAAGCTCCACGGTTTTGTTTTCGTAGGTTTCCTGCAGAGCGCGAACCAGCGTCTCCTGCGATGTCGCGACCGAAATCGTGCCCTTCTGCCCGACCGAATCCTTGGCATTCAACAACAGGTTGATCAGCGCCTGCCGGATGAGTTCGCCATCCAGTTGGCAAAGCGGCAGCCCGTCGGCAAGGTTCTTGAGCACGACTATTTGCTTGCGCTCAAATTGGTATTTGCAAAATGCCAGGCTTTGCCGGACGAGCGCGTTGACATCCTCCAGGCTGAGCGCCGGTTCAGATGGACGGGCAAATTCCAGCAACTGCCGCACGATGGTTTCCATGCGGTTGACCGCCTGGATAGCGACGTCGATCGACTCGACTTCAGAGTCGGACCGGCATTCGGAATCGGTGAGACACTGGAGAATCAGGTTCACCGAAGACAACGAGTTTCGCATCTCGTGCGCGATGATGGCCGCCATCTCGCCTGTGGCCGAAAGTTTCTCACTGCGTACAAGCCGTTCTTCGAAGCGTTTTCGCGCCGTTACATCGGTCACAACTTCCAGGACCTTTTCGGTTTTTCCGTTGCGCAGAATTGGAATCGCCACATGCTCCAGAAATTTTTCCTCGCCGGAAGGGCCGACGATGGCCGCCTGCGTTGCCTGCACCCGGCCGGTTCTCAACGCTTTGCGGCTCGGGCAGGCCTCGACGCTCTCGTGCAGCAGCTCGCTGAGGGCACACTGTTTGCCCAGAATCTCCTCACGCCGGCTATTGAGAACGCTCTCGAACTGCGAACTGACCGATTCCACCTTCAAACTCTTATCGAGCACCAGGAAAGCGTTCGGCACGTTGTTTAGAATCAACTCCAGCTTCTTCTTTTCGTTTTCCAGTTGTGAAGTGCGCAATTCAACCAGATGTTCCAACTGCGCTTCATTGGCCTTGATCGCCTCGGCCATCAGGTTAAACGACTCGCCGAGTTGCTGGACTTCGTCGCCGCTCTGAATATTCACGCGCTGCGACAGATCACCGGCAGCCATTCGGCGGGTAATCTGAATCAGGTAGCGGATATTGCGTTTCACGCGCCGCCCGACGAGAATCAGCAAAGCGCCACCAAATGCGATGACCACCAGCACCATCTTGAAGCCCCACAGGCTGATGTCCTCCAGCCGGTGATTCGCAGATGCGGTATTCACGGCGAGCTGCACGGTTCCCAGCGATCGTGCCCCGAGAGAAATCTTGCTGGTCAGCAAGAATGTGTGGCCGCTCGCATGGTAAAGCCCTCCGGGCTCGTGACCGACTTCCTGCACCGTGAGCCGCGAATCCCGGAACAGGGTCTCGTGAATATGGAGATCGTGATGCACTTCGCCGGCCTCGGCAATGGTCTGCCCAAGTTCGTTTCTCACCGTAACAAACACCACGTCCCCCTGGCGCTCGGCGATCTCCAAATGCCGCTGCAGCTCCCGCAAATCCCCCCTGGCAATGGGAACGGCAATGTAGGCCGCGAACGAACGTGAATAGGCGCTGTAGTTTTCCCAGATGACGTCTTCGACGAGTTCGTGGATGTTGCGGACGGTCAAGACCCCGAAAAGGGCGCCCACGAGGACGACCAACATCATCATCGAGCCGATGACGCGCATTCTCAAACTCAAGCGAAAATGCTTTAGGAAAGCGCTCAAGCTGCTCCCCCTTTCCCGGCACTTCCGGAGAAACAAATCCGATTTTTCGGATGTTCGGGATAACAACGAGTATGGTCGAACGAAAGCATGAGAAGTAGCCGGGCCCCGGCCTTAAGCGTCGCGTGGAATGCTGTACTTCTTGATCTTGAAGCGCAGCGTCGCTTCGGGAATTTCAAGCAACTGGGCTGCCTTGACCTGATTGCCGGCAAACCTGTTCAGCGCTTTCCTTATCAAGTACTGCTCGATCTCGGCGACTGTTTGGTTCAGATTGCCAACGGCCAGGCGGTCGAGCGGATGTCGCCGCACCTCGAACGGGATGTACTTGCTCTCCAGCTCGTTGGCCGGTGACATCAAAGCCAGCGTTCGTACGCAGTCTTTCAACTCGCCGATATTTCCCTTCCAGCGGTACTCCATCATCGTCTGGAAAATATCGGCAGGCACCGCCGGTATTGCACGTCCGGCCTCGGCGCAATACTCCTGCAGGAAACAGAGGACCAGCTCGGGAACATCCTGAATGCGCGCACTCAACGATGGAATTTGAAGGGTGGGCGGTGCCAGCAGCCGATACAGTTCAGGCCGAAAATGACCCGCCTCCACTCGCCCGGACAAATCCGAACGGGAGGCGGCGATCAGAAACGTTTCCCCATCGTTGGTTCCTCGTGTATCGCTGAGCGCCTCCAGCAACAGAGTCTGGTATACATCCGGTGTGTCTTCAATATTTGCCAGATACAGGGTCCCGCCGCGCGCGCGCGCCAGCAGCCCCGCCCGCTGGCGGGAATCGGTTGTTGCGCTCTCCCGGCCGTACAGCGCCTGCTCGTCGATGGTGTAACCGAGTGCCGAGCAATTCACGGCGAAGAAGGGCCGGCGGCGGCCGTGGGCCCAAAGCTGATGAATGGCCCTGGCAGCGTATTCCTTGCCAACGCCGACGTCGCCGATAAGCAGAACCTGACGGTGTGATTTAGCCACAGCGCGCAGAGACCGGTTCAGTCGCTTCGCGGCCGGACTGGAACCGGTCACTCGGGTTCCTGTCATCAGGTCGTTGCTGAGCGGCGGTTTGGGCATCAAAGGAGGCTCTTGGAGTCTATAATCCTATTGCCGGGTAGTTCGTTTGAACGACAGCAGGTTCCCGTTGGCCGTTCGTTTGTTGAACAATGCCAAAGCGTAACCGGAAAGAATAAGAAATGCGGAAAACACGACAACAAGATTGAGTTTAAGATAACTGGAAATCTGAAGGTAGTTCATGGTCATTGCAAAACCGAGCACAGCCAGTCCCAGCGTGTTCTTTCGGTGATGAAAATACTGGCCGGACAGTATTAGGAATCTTTGCGTCAATGCGCTCTCGCGGCGCCGGATCGGCACGCCGTAGCTGTTGCCGGAGACGATCAACCGCTCGTAAAACTGGGCAAAATCGGAGCAGTTGTATACCAGCTTCCGATAGAGCGTCACGATAAAAAGGCTGAGAATGATAAGCAGGATATATTGGCTAATCGAGAAAAGCTTTATCCCGTACACAGTGCCTGCAGCATCCGTCAACTCGAGCGTGGTCATGACAAAGAAATAGACCATCACCGTATTGACGTGCTCGCCGAGAGACCTTTCGTTGCGATAGAGGCAGAAGCCGTAGACGCACACGGCCAGGAGGCTGAAGAGGGTAAAGTGCAAAACACTCCGGTATAGCTCGAGGTTGTTGGGAAGATTCAACAGATAATTCTTGTCCAGTAGAAAAGGAGCATAGCACCAGAAAAGCAGGGGCATCACGCATGCGCCTGTGATCAAATAAGCGTACCCGACGTGCAGCTCGAAAAAGATATAACGGATACAGACATAAACGACGGCGAAGCCCAACAGCACACTCAGCAGAATGGTTCTGTATTGAAAAACGTAGAAACTCAGAAAGTCATTGCCGAGCAGGTAGCCATCGCCGACAAACAGATTGACGAAGCTCATGCCGTAAAAAAAACAGAGCAGGCCGATGTTAAAAAAAATGGCTTTGTTGGCTTTTTCATACCTGAAAATAAACAGGCAGAGAACAGACATCAGAAAGTAAAGGCAGTAGTTGACCCACGACCAAACCGGCACGGTCTGGTGCGAAAAGTTGGTACAGATAACCAGCAGGCAAAGATAGCCCAGACAGCTATTGATGACTTTGAAATGAATCGCTTGTGTTTTAGCAGGCATAATTAAATGACCCGAACAGTAGAGAACTAGAATGACTTGATTACAACAGTGGCTGCCCTCACTTCGGCAGCTTTGGTCTTCTGGGCTCCGGTGTCGGATCGATGAATGTTTTAAAATGGCCAGTTGGAGCAGTCCCACCTTCGATGAGGCCGACTTTGCTCAGAGATTGAGGAATCCTTCCAGAATTATCAGCAAGCGTAAAACCTACAACGAAAAGTGCGACACAAACATAAAGTACGGTTGCGAACAGTGCTTTCTTCATGGGTGAACCCTCCTTTTCCAAGGGGAATAAA
>CAZTNL010000272.1:0-5078 GCA_964614885.1 uncultured Calditrichaceae bacterium
GAATAATCTATCTTAAAATTACCGGCTCGTGGTCTTGACAATGGGGGTAACCTTACAGTGCCACGGTCAACCCGTCGAGCGTGTGTCAGTACCGCTTTCCAGTTCTCCTTGACGCTTTCAAGCGTCAAGTCAATGGTCGGCGGTGCTTTAAGTGGCGTTTCAGCTTGAGTTGCCTCATTTTTCGCCAACTCGCTCACTTGTTCTAATCCCTCTTTCTGCGGCACTCCTTGCACAACTTGCACCACCTGAACGGGTTTCTCGCCCATCGCAATTGTCGCAATGGCAATTTCAAGGGGGAGTTGCGGCAAGCTGAGCGCATAGCCCGGTGGGCTTGCCGCCTTGGTCAACTGAGCCAGCCAAAAGAGCAAAAGATCAAGCTCAACTTTTTTAGCCTGCGCTTTCGCTTTTGCCAACGCATTCTCGCCCATCGACGGTTCCGTTTGCCCATGCTTGATTAAAAGCAAAAGGCGAATATAGTCGATGAGTTGAGTTGCCACGGTTTCCGCACGCGCGCCTTTGTCTATCAAAGCATTCAGCAGTGCTAGTCCCGCCGCCGCATCTTGAGCAATGAAAGTATCTGCCATATCAATCATCGACTCAACCGGCAGGAGACTGAAGATGCGCCGCAACAAGTCCGCCGTCACCACTTCCGCGCCGTAATCGGCGGACTGCTCCAGCAAGCCCAGCGCGTCGCGCATACTGCCGGTGGCACGCCGGGCAATGAGTGCCAGTGCGTCGGGCTCTGCCGTGATGCCCTCTGTTTCAGCCACGTAAGCCAGACCCGCAACGGTATCATTCAAACTGATACGTTGAAATTCGTGCCGCTGGCAACGAGATATGATGGTGTCCGGTATCTTCTCCGGTTCGGTGGTTGCCAAAACAAAAATCACATGCCCGGGCGGCTCTTCCAGTGTCTTCAGCAAGGCATTGAAAGCGGCATTGGTGAGCATATGCGCTTCATCAATGATGTAGACTTTGTATTTCGCCTCACTCGGTGCCAGTGCCACTCTGTCTCGTATCTCCCGCGCTTGGTCAACGCCGTTGTTGCTGGCGGCATCAATCTCAATCAGGTCGAGGAGTCTGCCTTTGTCAACGGCAGTGCAAATTCGGCATTGTCCGCAAGGCTTATCGCCCTCACCAACACAGTTGACCGTTTTCGCCAACAGGCGGGCGGTGGTCGTCTTGCCGGTGCCGCGCGGTCCGGTAAAGAGGTAAGCATGCGCCACCCGATTGCTACGGGCGGCGTTCTGTAAGGTTGTGACGATATGGCGTTGCCCCACCATATCTCCGAACACGCGCGGGCGATATTTACGGTAGAGGCTCATACCGGCGCGCCCGTTCGCTACGGCGTTTGTGACGTGCGTGTTCTTTTTCTATGATTGCCATAAGTCCGTCAAGTACCGCCATGAGCAAGCCGAAGCCGGACACAACAAACAGAACCAATCCGGCATCCGCCATTTTTTCAAAGCTCATTAGAAAGGAATTTCATCCTCGGCGACAGGCACATCGGGCGCACCACCACTTGCGGGACGCGAAGCGCCACCACCAACATCGGCCATACCGCCACCACTACTGAGGAATTTAACCGCCAGTGCCATCAACTCGAAGCCGGCGCAAGGCTGTCCGTCGTTGCCCGTCCATACACGTGGGCCGCCGGTTTCTTTGTCTGCCGTTAATCGCCCCTCGACAAAAACTTGCCGCCCCTTGGAAAGATATTGATGGGTTGTTTCCGCCAATCGTCGCCACGCGGAAACACGGAGCCACACGGTTTCTTCCCCCGGTTCGCCATTTTTATTCTTCCACTTGCGATTGGTTGCTACACTGAACGATGTCACAGCCGTTCCATCCGGCATGTAACGCATTTCCGGATCACCACCAAGATTGCCAATAATTGTCACCTTTTGATACATTTTTGTCTCCTTTCTTGAATCAAAAACCCCTCCGGGTTTGAAGGGGTTTGGTTTGTGTCATATATATCTCTAATTGCAATTACGTCACCGCTTCCATCAGCCGCGCCTGCCGGAACGTCCGAAAGGGTACCGGGGACGGGGCTCCTGCTTCCCCATCTAAGCCCAAGCCACGCCGAGCCATACGCACCATCTCCGATGTCGGTTCATCAGCGATACCGAGCATTCGCGCGCCGCGCGGGGATTCGCCCAAACCGATGAGCGTTGCCCGCATCAGCGTACCGATGTCACGCAAGTTGCCCTCAATCGCGGGCACGTCCCGGTCAGTGGCACGGTCACCCAGCGCGAAAGCGACTTTGTTAATCATCGCCTCCGCGTCTTCGTCGCCGTAGAAATTCAAGGCTTTGACTTGATCAACCAAGCCTCTCAACTGCGCCACCGACCGCGGGGGCAAGCTGTCTTGCTTCTTCATCGCCGCCAAGACATCGGTGGTCGCGCTGTAGATTAAACCGCGCAGTTGCACCACCACGTCTTTTAAGAAATCATCCACCAGCTCCTCTTTTTGCTTCTGAGCTTGGTTGATGACGTCACGATTCATATCGCGCATTAGCTTTTCCTTCCACTCAATCTCTGAGCGGGCCGCGGCAATCTCCGCTTGCCGCTTCTCCTCACGCGCGTCCGCTTCCCGATGAGCCTCCCAACTCGCCAGTTCAATCCGCTCGGCTTCCGCGTTCTCCGCCGCCATCAAGCTGGGCAAGGGTACATAGCTCAGCTCTACATTGAAGTAGAAGCTGGCGCGGATGTCCTCCGGTGACCAAATGCGCGTCTCCACACTATGGATAAACGCGTCGACAAAAGCGCCTTCGCTCTCAAAGGTCGCCACGTACATTGGACTGAGGACCGACAGCCGGCGATAAGCTTCTGCCGCCGCCAGCCGGTAATCGTCAAGCAGGCGGGTGACGATCTCATCGTACTCGCGTACAATTCGGTCACGGAGCGCAAAGTAACGCGATTGAAGTTCCTCGTTTTTCTCTTTCCACTCCACGTAAGCCGTGACCGGCACGAAGTAACCCCAGTACGTTTTGTAGGCTTTCTTTTGAAGCCACTTTCGCGCACCGGATTCGATGCGGTCCAGTTCCTTCAGCAGTTCAGCCGGGAGCAACTTTTTGTGACCGAGGTCAAAAATATTCTGCATCTCGTCCACCACTGTGGGGGCAATATCCACCCCTAAGTCCCCCCAGTCTAATTTAGTTTTGCCGCGCCAGCGTCCGATATGCAGTGACACCAGCACGCCTTCCTGCATCAAACTCAGCCAGCGCGGGTTTTTGGTTTGGATGTCATTAAAGCTTTCACCCAGCGCATCCGCCAGTGATTGCCGAAAATCCGGCTTCATAATTTTCTGCCTTTCCGCAAGCTTTCCGCCTGCGTAATCTTTTCATCCAATTCGCCGCGATTTTTTAGCATCGCCCGATATTTGGGCGGCAACAAATCACGGTCATTCGTTTCCCGTACCGCCAGCATCGTCATCAGTTCGATGTCAGCCGTGGAGGGGCTGAGGCGTTGGGTCGCTTCGTAGAGCGCATTGCTTGGCGAGAGTTGCTCATCTTCCAGTAGCTCTACTGCCTTCACCGCCGCCGCTTCAATCTCCGCACCGGTCCAGCCCTCAGTCGCGTCAATCGTCGCCTCATCAACGGTGACGGCTTCGCCCAGATAGCGGCGCGCCATCACCGTGAATATGGCGGAGCGCTCTTCCCTGTCCGGAATGAGGAAAGGGATTTTTTTGTCGAAGCGTCCCGGTCGGCGCAAAGCCGCGTCCAGCAGGTCAGGGCGGTTGGTTGCCGCCAAAAAGACGATGTCGCCCCGATGGGAAGTGTCCGACATAAATTCCAGCAAGCGTTGGAAGATGCGGTTTTCTTGCTGGTTGCCGCCGCCTTCGCCGCCGCGCCGGATCGACTGGTCAATCTCGTCAATGAAGATGATGGATGGTTTCAAGCCTTCCACCGCACGCAAAGCTTTGTCGAGGTTGCGCTCGCCTTCCCCCTGCCATTTGCTGGCAATCTGTCCGCCGATACGCAGGTTGATGGCGTTCACACCGGCTTCCTTCGCCACGGCAACTGCCATAATTGACTTGCCGGTCCCCGCCGGACCCGTCATCAAAATTCCCATCGGCGTACGGCTTTTGTTGCCGCTGTGGATAGGCGCAATCACCGACCGCCGGAAGAAGTCTTTGACGTGCGCCAAGCCGCCGATGTCATCAAAACCGTATTTCGGCTCAATGATTTCCAGCACATCGGCGTACTCGGCGCGAATGATGTCCTGCTTGCGTTCCCACACCTGCGCGTAGGTCAGCGTGCCGGACACCTCTGCCCGCAATAGCACATCTTCCACGTGCAAAAGGCTCAAACCGGCGGTGGCGTTAGCCACCGATTCAAGGCTCAGCCCGTCTGCCAGCGCGATATTTCGCTCACTCATCCAGTGCTTGATAAAATTCAAACGCTGGGCGGTATCCGGCAAAGGGACTTCAATCGCCTCGTAGCGGTTGCTTGCCGCACGCACTTCACCATGCAAGGCACTCAGGTTTCCGGTCAGCAGAATTACCGGATTGCCGGCTGTCACCAGTGCCGGGTCGCGTCCCCAACGGGTAATGATTGCCAGCGCGGTGCGGTCGTCGGCGTTCATCATCGCCAATCCGCTGTCGGGGATGATGAATTCGGCGTTTTCAATGATGACCGCCGTTTCCGCCGGCGTACGCAACAGTTTGTCCAGCAGTGGCAAGGCCTCTGCCGGGTTACTCGGCAAATCATCATCGCCGCCGGAGGGCAAACTGATCCCCAAGGCATCCAGCGTGGCGTTCGATGCCTTCTTTTGGGGATCGCTACCCCACAGCTCCATTGCTTTTTGGCGCATGGTGTCGGTGGGGAAGGTAATACCCCGGTCGCGGCTATACACCGCCACCGTTTCCCGTCCGGCAAAAAGTTTCGCCAGATAAGAAATGGTCGTCACCGGCGCGTCCGCGCTGACGTAATCCCCTACGTTGAAGTGAAGGACAAAAGCGTGGGCGATGCCGGCTCTGTATACATCCAGCAAGCGTTCAGTCCAACGCGGTTGCATAGATTTCCTCCACGTAAGGATGTCGCTCCGTGGTTTTGGGGCTGTTGCGCCGGGCAAGTT